>JBGTMJ010000042.1:0-42642 GCA_041743655.1 Saccharimonadales bacterium (SeqCode)
CTGCAGGTCAAACCGTTCAACAATTCTACTGATATAACTCGTAACCAGACCAATCTCTATTTGGTGGAAGTAGGAATGACAGTATGTTTTCGAGTATGTTTTCTACCTTATTGCTGCCACGTTGCTTCCCTCCAATATCGGGCAGTACATCTGTATCCAAAACACAAGGGCGTAGACCGTTTATATTATTTGGCTCATCATTTTTAGCTGTCTGAAATTCAACCCAAAGGTTATTAGTATCGAAGCGCCCATAGGTAGGACAAAAATGAGGCAACCAGTACGCATTAACATCTTCTTTAAGAATAGTCCGCGTCTGGGAGTCAACTGGGGTTTTTTGAAACTCCAGGTTAATCCACTGAAGAGCTGCATATGCGAGTTGAGATGGGCTTAGTTGCCTTACCAATACTTCGTCGTCAGAAATAGCTTCTGCGTGCAACTCAGGTAACCCTGCTTCATTACGAAGCGCCTCTAATATTTCCATAGCCATCCTGGCATTGCGGCCATACACTCCATCTTTAGCAACATTAGTCAGGAATGGTTCTTTACTTGCGCTTATTACTGCCATGCTCCAGAGTCTGGGAGCACGCTCATACTGCTTTGGATTAGTGGGATCAATAACTAGGTGTCGATCCCCATCAAAGTCAGGGACTACTAAATGGTCCATGTCGTCATTCCCGATGCCATTAGTGTACTTACCCTCACCCAGCTTTTGCCCGGTGAGTAATCTGTCCCAGTGTTTAACTCTTAGATCGTGTGGTATAAGAACGTTCATTGGTTGCAGAGTGTACTTTTGCATTACGTCAGAAGTCGGGGCAAGTGCTTCAACACTTTGCGCAAATGTATCTTTAGCTTTCGGTAATCTATATTCTTCTGGTAGAGCACCTCTGCTAATCCCGGCTGCCACAAGTTCAACCATTTCACTATGGTCATATTCAGTCTTACTTTTGGTTGCCAGTTTACCTACCTTGACTGTTTCTGACACTGGACGGAGACGCTGCGTCTCCTCATTGATTATCTCGCTGGGCAACGCAAGGGCTGTGTCATGCTGCTGTGATATAGTCATAACTCACTCTTAGCTCTCATTTCAATTCAGCTTATAATAGCACCTAATATGACTATAAATCAACTAAATGATCATATAACAACACACATAGGAACTTAAAGTTAGTATAAACGCACCTGCCTGACATGTGCGTTTATACTTGATATTGATATTATCTTTGCACTAAGTTCGGGCGAAATGGGCGAAGGCGCGGTTGGCTTCGGCCATTTTGTGTGCGTCTTCCTTCTTTCTGACTGCTGCGCCTTGGCTGTTGTAGGCGTCAAACAGCTCTTGAGCAATGCGGTCAGCCATGCTCATTCCTTTACGGGAGCGAGCAGCATTCACAAACCACATGGTAGTAAGGTGCTGTTGGCGCTGGCCCCGAACTTCAAAAGGAATCTGATAGTTGGCACCCCCGACACGACGGGAGCGAGTTTCTACGTGTGGCTGAATATTCCTAATAGCCGCATCGAAGACTTCGATTGGATTATCAACTTTTAGCTTACGGGCAGCTTTTTGAATACCTTCGTATACCAGACGCTCAGCAAGCTGTTTTTTGCCATCGCGCATAACGCGGTTAATTACACGCTGCACCTGCACGCTGTTATAGAGGCGATCCGGTTGGATGTCACGGACTAACGCTTTGGTAGTCTTGCGAGGCATCTTACTTGCTCTCCTTCTTGGTACCGTACTTGGAACGGCCTTGTTTACGGTTAGCAACACCTTGAAGGTCGAGTGCACCACGGACAATGTGGTAGCGTACACCCGGAAGGTCAGGCACCCGCCCACCTTTAACAAGTACTACGGCGTGCTCCTGCAAATTATGGCCCTCGCCACCAATGTAAGCCCATACTTCCTGACCATTGCCAAGACGTACACGAGCGACCTTGCGAAGCGCCGAGTTAGGCTTCTTAGGGGTCTTGGTCGTAACCTTCACGCAAACGCCCCGCTTAAATGGCGCAGGTTTCTCGTAGTTACGGTTTTTGAGATTATTCACAACCTTCAAAAGCGCTGGTGACTTGGACTTGCCAATCACCTTACTGCGAGGTTTGCGAACCAATTGGTTAATTGTTGGCATCATTACTCCTTAGGTTTGCAATCTACGCGCATCAGGGAGGGAGAACGAGTGCCAACTCTGCCCTGCCCTTGCTCCCTGGCTCGGATTGCTTACATTTAAATTATTTACTCTAACAGATTTATGCCTTAGCTGCAAGCTCGTCAGCTGCAATGTCATTGGCCTCGTTTGCGCTACCGGCATAGCCTGTACCTACAGGAATCTTGCGACCCAGTATAACGTTCTCTTTAAGCCCGTATAACTTGTCTACTCGGCCGGAGGTTGCAGCACCAATCAATACACGTGTTGTGTCCTGGAATGAAGCAGCACTCAAGAATGAGTCAGTTGAGAGGCTCGCCTTGATAAGCCCAAGCAATAGCTGGTTATAGTTAGCCGGCGTCTTGCCTTCTTGGACCAGTGCCTCATTGGCTTCAACTGCTGCAAGTTTGCTGACAATATCGCCAGTTACAAATTCGGAGTCACCTGCATCTTCAACCTGCACCCTGCTAAACATCTGGCGGACGATAATCTCAAGATGCTTGTCGGCGATGTTCTGGCCCTGGCCGGCAAATATCTTAAGGATTTGGTTCATGATGTAGCGCTGAGTAGCTTCTACGCCCTGCAAGCGCATCAACTCGTGCAAGTTGATAGAGCCGTTGGTCAAACGTTGACCAGCAATAACCGCATCACCATCACTCACCAGAATCTGCTTGAAGCCAGGCACTTCGTAGCGGACTACGCTCTGACCAGTTGGGGCAATAATAACTGCCTTATCTGTTACCTCAGCCTTGCCTGCCATTGGGGCAATAAGTGGCTCTGAACCGTTTTCATGGCTCGCAACTACATCGCCAATGGCGACATCAGTGCCACTCTTAATTTTAACCTGACGCTCGCCAAGCTCTAAGGACACGTTTTCTTTGTCATTCGCCGTAACCTGAACGATGTAGTGGTCGCCCTCTTCCCACACGTTGACAGTACCAACAATATCAGTCAGATAGGCCTGACCCTTAGGAGTGCGGACTTCGAATAGCTCTTCTACGCGGCTAAGACCCTGGGCGGTATCGTCGGCTACAACCGCGCCAGAACGGTGTTTGGAGTCAAGAGACAACTGCGTACCGGGCTCACCAATAGACTGGGCAGCAATAACACCGATTGGGTGATGTGCCACGACCATCTCACCTGTAGCCGGATCAACACCATAGGATTTCTGGGGTACGCCATGGACAGACGTGGCACTAAGTACGCTCATCACACGGATGCCATCTATTTTGTTGTCAGCTTCAATCGCTTCAGCGGCGGATCTGGAGATAAGCTCGCCTTGTTTGGCGTGGTCACCAACATTTTGCGCAGAATAACGACCCTCTAAACGTGAGGCATATGCTACGCCAATCTCGGTAGCATCAGCCCTCAGCATTGCAAACCCTGGGTCGAGTTCCTCGCTGTCGTCACCTGGAATAGTAAAGACATCCTGGGCAACGTCTACAAGACGTCGTGTAAGGTAACCGGCATCAGCGGTCTTGAGAGCAATGTCAATGAGCGCTTTGCGGGTACCGCGGGTACCGGTAAAGTATTCAAGAGGAGTCAAACCTTCAATATAGCCAGATTTAATCGGCAACTCAATGGCACGGCCGGATGCGTCAGAGAATACACCAAGCATACCGACACTCATTTTCATCTGTGAGATATTACCGCGGGCACCGGAGGTAATGGCAATAGCCATGGTCGATTCCTGATTAGCCATCTGCTGTGCCAGCATATCCTGTACCTTAGAGTCAATCTTGGTCCAGTTTTCTACGGTTAAGCGGTAGCGCTCTTCGTCAGTGATAAAGCCTTCTTCGTACTGGTCTGATATCGCAGCACCACGGGCTTCACCTTCTTTAACAACCACGTCCATGCCTTCAATTCTCGTAAAGTCACCCATGCCCATAGACAAGCCTGAGTACGTAGCGTAACTAAAGCCTAATCGTTTAAGGCTGTCAGCGATTTCAGCGGTTCTGGTTTGACCATACTTCTGGTATACCAATGCCATAACCTGCTGCAAACGCTTCTTTGTCATGGGCTTGTCCTGAAATGGGAAGTCTTCAGGAAATACCTCATTGAACAAAAGACGACCAAGTGTTGTTTCGCGCCGGCCTTCACCGCTGTAAGGCACTTTAATGCGGGTTTGAAGCTTAATGGTTCCTTCATCGAGTGCCATCAGGGCTTCGTTAACACCTGTGAATGCACGGGGTTCACCCTCTGTAGCGCTTGGACGGTCGTATGTCAGGTAATAACAGCCCAATACCATGTCCTGCTCAATGTGCAGGATCGGGGTACCATCTGCTGGCTTCAGCAAGTTGCGGTTGGCTGCAATAATATCACGGGCTTCAGCTTGGGCGGCATCGGACAACGGAAGGTGTACGGCCATCTGGTCACCGTCAAAGTCAGCGTTGAAACCTTTACATACGAGCGGATGCAGCTGGATAGCTCGGCCTTCGATTAGTATTGGCTTAAAAGCCTGGATCGAAAGGCGGTGCAGCGAAGGAGCGCGGTTAAGCAGTACGTATTTGCCACGAATAACTTCGTCTAAGGCGTCCCAAACAGCGATTTCGCCAGTCTCAATCATACGCGTTGCAGAACGGATGTTGTGCGCCTGTTCGCGGAAGATAAGTTCACCAATCACGAATGGTTTAAAGAGTTCAAGTGCCATCATCTTAGGCAAACCACACTGGTCAATGTTAAGTTCCGGGCCGGCAACGATTACTGAACGGCCGGAGTAATCAACACGCTTCCCCAGCAGGTTCTGCCGGAAACGGCCCTGCTTACCCTTAAGCATGTCAGACAAACTTTTCAAACGGCGGCGCTGGCCTGTAGCAGCTACGGCACGGCCAGAGCGGGCACTGTTGTTATCGATCAAGGCGTCCACGGCTTCCTGAAGCATACGCTGCTCATTACGGCGGATAACTTCTGGGGCATTGAGCTCAATTAGCTTCTTAAGACGGTTATTGCGGTTAATAACACGGCGATATAAGTCGTTAAGATCACTTGTTGCGAAACGGCCACCCGTTAGCTGTACCATAGGACGCAGATCTGGGGGGATAACTGGCAATACAGTCACGCACATGCTGCCCGGACGAATATTAGCCCGGCTCATGCCTTCCAATAAACGAAGGCGCTTCATAAGTTTCTTCTTGCGTTGACCCTTGGCACCTTCAGCCTCCTTAGTAAGGCTAGCAATCAGCTCTGTGAGGTCAATCGCGTCGAGCAACTCCTTCAATGCTGTACCGCCCATGCCAACCTGGATAAGACCCTGCAGGTTGTCTGGTAAAGCACGATACTCAATTTCACTGATAAGACGAAGTTTTTCAAGGCTGTCAATTTGAGTCTTGAAAGCCTCAAATTCTTTTTCAAGCCGTTCTAGCTCTTTTGTCTGAGCCTCGGCGAGCGCTTTTAGGTTTGCTTCTTCAGCTTCGGCTTCTTTCTCATAGCGAATCTTAATCGCTTCTTTGGCGGCGGCAAATTCAGCTTCGCGGTCCTGCCTTAGCTGGTCACGCTTGGGTCCATTAACCTGCTTGACAATATAGTTGGCAAAATAAGCAACCCGTTCGAGGTTTTTGACAGTAACACCAAGGAGTAAACCTATAGCTGATGGAGTACCGCGGAGAAACCAAGTGTGAGCTACAGGCACTGCAAGGCTAATATGGCCCATACGCTCACGACGAACTATACTCTTGGTAACAAGCTCCCCGTTTTTGTCGACAGCCGCTTGGCGAGAACGAACGCCTTTGTATTTAGCATCATGGGGATTAATGTCTTTAACTGGCCCGAAAATCCTTTCACAGAACAGGCCATCACCCTCAGGTTTCTGGGTACGGTAATTGATAGTCTCCGGTTTGGTCACTTCACCGTGGCTCCAATCCAGGATATCTGCGCTGCTCGCAACCGCTAAGCGTACCGCGTCAAAGTCGGCGATAGTTGTACCGGTATTATTTCGACGCATATTACGCTCCTTCCTTATCGTTTTCTTCTTCGACAACACCATTGACATCACCTGCTGTGGTGCTAACAGCTAATTCAAGGTCATCGCTAACGTCTTCCATAACCATAAGTTCGTCAACTATTACGTCCTCCTCGGATACATCTACACCAGATACAAGCTGAGCAGGTACGTCAACATCAGACAGATTCTCAGCCTCTTCACGGATATTCGTGGCGAGTACGCTCTCAGCGTCTATCACTTTATCTGAGTCAACAAGGTCAACTTTAAGGCAAAGGCCTTGCAGCTCTTTGACAAGTACATTGAACGATTCCGGGACCTTCGGCCCGACAATCTCGGTCTTCTTAATGATAGATTCGTAAGCCTTCGAGCGGCCATAAACATCATCGGACTTGATAGTCAGCATCTCTTGGAGCGTTGCTGCGGCACCATAGGCTTCAAGTGCCCACACCTCCATCTCACCAAAGCGTTGGCCACCATTTTGTGCCTTGCCGCCCAGTGGCTGTTGAGTGACCATAGTGTACGGTCCGGTCGAGCGGGCGTGGATCTTGTCGGCAACCATGTGGTTGAGCTTGATCATGTACATACTGCCTGTAGTAGTGCGTTCGTTAAATGGTTCGCCGGTACGGCCATCGTAAAGCTGCTGTTTACCATCTTCCGGCAGGCCAGCTTCTTTAAGGAGTTCCTCAATCTTGCTGGATTCTACACCGTTGAACGATGGGCTGGCAACTTTGATGCCAAGGGCGCGGGCAGCCATACCCAAGTGGGTTTCGAATAATTGTCCAATGTTCATGCGGCTTGGCACGCCAAGCGGGTTGAGTACGATCTCTACCGGAGTACCGTCTTCCATGAACGGCATGTCCTCGATAGGCAATATGCGGGCAATCACACCCTTGTTACCGTGGCGGCCACCTAACTTGTCACCGACAGCAATCTTGCGCATTTGAGCCACGAATACTTGGATTTGCATAAGCACGCCAGCTTTAAGCTCATGGCCGTTCTCGCGTGAGAATACCTTAACGCCAACTACCTTACCATGCTTGCCGTTACTCATGCGTTGTGACGTGTCACGGACTTCCTTGGCCTTTTCACCAAAGATGGCACGCAGTAAGCGCTCTTCAGAGCTTAATTCCTGCTCACCTTTAGGCGTAATCTTGCCGACCAGGATGTCACCGGGGTGTACTTCGGCACCAATGCGGACAATACCATCGTCGTCCAAATGGCGCAGTGCATCCTCAGATACATTGGGTATGTCACGAGTAACAATTTCAGGGCCAAGCTTGGTCTCGCGAACTTCAATCATGAAGTCAACGATATGTACGGATGTCAGCGTATCATCTTCAACCAGCTTGCGGCTGATAATAATGGCATCTTCAAAATTGTAGCCATTCCATGGCATAAAAGCGACAACCAGATCCTTACCTAAGGCCAGCTCACCATCCTGGATAGACATGCCTTCAATAAGTACGTCACCCTGCTTAACCTTATCGCCCGTATTCACAACAACTTTCTGGTTAATTGACGTACCTTCATTGGAGCGGATAAAGTGCTGGGGCTCGTACGTTACAGAACCCTCGACATACTTAACGGTAACACTGTCACCGGTCGCCTTTATGACTGCACCATCCCCAATAGCTAGTTCCATCTGACCAGTATTGCGGGCAGCTGCACTTTCCAAGCCCGTACCTACGATTGGAGCACTCGGCTTAATAAGTGGTACTGCCTGGCGTTGCTGATTGCTCCCCATGAGCGAGCGGTACACGTAATTCTTCTCAATAAATGGAATAAGACCGGCGCTTGAACCAATAATTTGGTTACGGGCGGCATCTACGTGGGTTACGTCAGCGGCGTCAACTTCACCGGACTTCAGTGCAGTACGGGCACTGACGCGTTCTTGCACGAAGCGCCCATCCTTGTCTAGCTCCACACCCGCTCCAGCGATAACGGCAGGTTCTTCTTCGGCCGCATCAAGAAAGATAATCTTGTTCGTAACCTTTCCATCAATAACCTTGCGGTAAGGGGTTTCGATAAATCCATAGTCGTTAATACGCGCGTAGTTCGCCAAGTTAAGTACCAAGCCAATGTTGGCACCTTCCGGTGTTTCTACTGCACATATACGGCCATAATGGGTTGCATGAGCATCACGGACTTCAAAGCCGGCACGTTCCCGTGAAAGGCCGCCAGGACCCATCGAGCTCAAGCGGCGCTTATGAGCCAACTCAGACAGCGGATTGATCTGGTCCATGAACTGTGAAAGCTGTGAGCTGGCGAAGAATTCGCGCACGGCTGCTACGATCGGGCGGGCGTTGACAAGCTGTCCAGGAGTAACACTCTCCAGCTCACTCATAGACATGCGATCTTTAGTGTTACGTTCCATGCGCAGCAAACCGATACGGAATTGGCGCTGTACAAGCTCGCCGACGAGTTTGACACGACGGTTAGCCAATGAATCGATATCATCAACTGGTTCTTGAGTATTGTTCAGCCGGATAAGCTCCGCAACAATTGCTGAGAGGTCCTGCAGCCTCATGACACGATTTTCTATAGTATTTGGTACGTCAAGGTTCAACCGTTTGTTGATTTTGTACCGTCCAACGCGGCTGAAGTCGAAACGTTTGAAGTTGTAGAACATGTTCTCTAGCAAACTCTTGGCATTGTCAACAGTAGCCAAATCGCCCGGGCGCAGCCGGCGGTATACTTCAATAAGGGCATCGCTCTGGCCGCGGGTCGGGTCTTTCTCCAAAGTGGCGTCCAAGTAGCTGGCCTTGCCTGTATCAACATGCTTGACCGCTTCCTTCATGGCTGTTTCGGTCATGCCCAGCGCGCGCAGTAAAGTAGTCACTGGGATTTTGCGTTTGCGGTCAATCTTGACGTATAAGGCGCCGGCAGCAGCGGTCTCAAATTCCAGCCAGGCACCACGCCCAGGAATAACTTTTGCGCCATACAATTTTGTGGAACCATGCTGGTCTGCAGTAAAGAAAACGCCAGCGGAACGAATCAGCTGGCTGACTACAACACGCTCTGCACCATTAATGACAAATGTGCCGCGCTTGGTCATCCATGGGTAGTCTCCGAGGTAAATTTCTTGCTCTTTGACCTCACCGGTGACCTTATTGGTGAGTTCAACCGTCGCCTTAAGCGGAGCGTCGTAGGAGATATTGTTCTCACGCGCTTCCGTTTCGGTCATCTTTGGCTCCTCAAAGTGATAATCTTTGAAGCTCAAGGACAATTTGGTGCTCGTATAGTCATCAATTGGACTGATTTCAGCCAATAGCTCGCCAAGACCTTCCTCTACAAACCATTGGAATGATTTGTTCTGGTGGTCGACAAGATTGTCAAGCTGGACTGCGTCGTCATGGCGCGTAAAATACACACGCGTGCCGTCCTCGGATACAAATTTTGTACTTTTTGCCATATACAGTATGCAACTCCCCTTCTTATGGCCATGCTTGCCATTTTAAGTGCAAACACAGGCCCCTACTTTGACAAGGCTTTTTGATATTTTGTGGACTTTGGCGCGCGAAGGTCTCTAAGGAAGGTGTTTTTGGTGCCTAATGTGTAAAATTAACAGCACTACCTAGCTTACACTGCTTCTTAGCATAAGATTTTGCAGCACTAAGGCTTTAATGTCAAGTATAAATGGAGCAAATTGCATATTACTCGCACAAAATAAGCATTTTGGCTTACTTTTTGCTGGGTGGATTTGTGATAATTGCGTCAACAAGGCCGTACTGCTTGGCTTCCTCGGCAGACATCCAGTGGTCATGTTCCATATCATCGTGGACCCGTTCTACTTTCTGCCCAGTATTCTTAGCGACAATTTCTTCAACCAAACGCTTGAGTCTCAGGGACTCTCTTAGATCGATCTCCTGGTCAGTCACCTTACCGCTGGTGCCACTTGATGGCTGGTGAATCATAACTGTCGAATTTGGCAATAAGAAACGCTTACCCTTGGCCCCGGAACAAAGCAGCAGCGCTGCAGCAGAAGCCTGCATACCGATACCGACAGTTTGTACATCATTCGTAACATACTGCATGGTATCGTAGATAGCCATAAAGTCGTAAGCGTTACCACCAGGACTATTAATATAAAAGAACACGTCTTTCTTTGCATCCTCGGCTTGCAAGAAGAGCAGTTGGGCAACAATCAAGTTAGCAACAGTACTGTCAACAGCTGTACCAAGAAAAATAATCCGATCCTTCAATAGACGACTATAGATATCATATGCCCGCTCGTAGCGACCCTCACTCTCTATGACGGTTGGCACGAGGACATTGTTTGTTGGTTGTATCATAACTGACCTCTCTACGTTATACATTCCATCATAACGTAATTAGCACTCGGCAGTCAAGAGTGCTAACTTGCGTTTTTTACCATAGGCATCGGCTCAACCTTCCTGAAGAGGCCTCCATAAACTGGCTCCGTATACATGAGGAGTTTATGGAGAGGTTCAGGAAGGTTGAGCCGTCACTCTTTTGTCGGTTTAAAGTATCAGACTTACTCATTACTAGCGTAAGCAACGAGCTTGTCGGCAGTCTTCTCGCTCACCATCCGTGAAGCAATCTCTTTACGCGCTTCTGGCTTATCCAATTCAGCTTGCATCTGTGCGTCAGTGTATTGTGCCTTGAGCACCTTCATACGGGTATCAATTTCCTCTGGCGTAACCGAAATGTTCTCTCTTTCGGCAATCTCTCCTAATACCAGCCCGCCCTTGACACGCAGTTCTGCATTTTCCCGGATCTGTTCACGGTATTGTTCTTCGGTTACACCCTGTCCTTCAAGGAACTCTTGCCACGTCGCGCCCCGATATACAACGTTCTGTCGCTGTTCGTCAATGAGACGCTGAATTTGTTCGTCAACGAGGACCGTAGGGATAGCCGCTGTCGCCTGCCTGGTTATGCTGGTTAATAATTCATCAGTATATTCTCTGTCGGCCTGATACTCTTTCTCAGTCATAAGCTGTTTCTTAATGTCAGCTTTAAGATCAGCAACGGTTTTTAACGGACCCACCTTAGCTGCAAATGCGTCATTGACTTCAGACTCCACCATTTCTTGGACTTTATTGACAGTTACTTTAAATGTGACTTTGCGGTTCTGCAAGGTTTTTGTACCATAATCTTTAGGAAACGTTAGCGCAAAGGTCTTTTCTTCGCCGCTCTTAAGCCCGATAAGGTTTGTCTCGAACCCGGGGATAAAGGTATTGCTTCCCAAAAGTAATGAGTATTCCTTCCCTTCAGCACCGCTAATTGGTTCTTCGGTTTTGGCATCCACGCCCTTAAAGTCTATTACTGCCTGGTCGCCATTCTTAGCTGCACGAGAGACGTCTTTCTTATCGGCGTAACGCTTTTTTAACTGGTCAAGGACGTCGTTAATATCCTTTTCAGTAATGCTAACCGGCTTCTTGGCCAACTGTATCTTCTTATAATCGGGTAAACTAATCTTGCCAACCACTTCAACTTCCATATTCACTTCAAGAGTCGTGAACGGCACGAATTTTGCAATACTAACGTTCGGCTGGGCAACGGGTCGAAGATTATGCTCGCGTAAAGCGCCCACATACAGTAGATTTACGGCCCGGTCCAGAAATTCAGTCTGCAAGGTCGTGTGGTTGACATTCTTTTCTACCAGACTCAGAGGAGCCTTGCCTTCCCGGAACCCGGCAATGCGCATTGTGCGGGCAAGCTGCTCAAGTGTTTTCTTTTTTACTGCTTGCAGCTGTTCATCATCTGCTAGTAGTGTAAGCCGTACTTTAGTATCAGATAAATTCTTTTTATCCACTTGCATAGTCACGTACTGTAACAGATCGGCGAGTCTTTTGCTAGCTATTACAAAATCGGGGGCAAACTAGTAATAGCGTCATAACTGTCTACAGTAGCAGTAGGCGTCGTGGTTGGTTGGGTGAGCCAGAGTGAGGGGTTGAAGTTAAAGACTTCTGCAGCATTGTTACCCGAAGGACCGTCATTCTGGCTGAGGGATAGCTTGCCAGCGGTACGCAGGAACTCAATGCTATTGGCTATAAAGGCACCGTTAATGGTGAGTTTGTTATTGCAGTCAGTGTAAAAGGAGTTGCTGTGGTGGTCTGCTGGGGTGAACGGTGCAGTAGCACAGGTGTAGATGACACCACCGGTGTCATCGGCGGTATTGATACCACCAGCGTTAGGATGTTTCTGGGCAATGTAGATGCCATCAAGCTGGGAAACATTCCTACTTATATAGATGTTGCCACGCACGACTACCTGGAAGAGAGGTATGCTGGTGATGTCCATGGTAGTTGGGTAGACAACGTTGTTGCTAATGAACAGGTTGCCATCAATGTAGATAGTTATCCTATTCCCTGAGCCAACAGTCAGGTCACCACCGCCACCCCCAGGCCGCTCCAGGATTGTGTTGCTGTTGAAGGCATAATTGCCATCAAGTGCAGTGAATTGGCCAGGGGGGGTGGGAGTTGGGAATGAGGCGGGGGGTAGCGGCAGGCTATTGATCCTATCATAGTAGTTAGCAATGCAGGGTGCAGTTTCAAAACCGCCACCGAACTTGCCAGCAGGTGGATCAACGTTCACAGTGTTAGCAAACGACAGGCCTGTGGGAGCTGGAGCACCAGGGCTGCTTTGGGCACTGGCAAAGCCATTAATGGCATCCATGGCATAGGTAGCATATTGGGTACCGGCACCGGCGTAGGCGTGGCTGCTTCCTCTGTTCCAGGTTGCTATGCCAGCACGGGGGTTAGAGGCACAGTCCAGGCCACTGCCAGCAGCTATATCACCGCCGTAGACTTTGAGGTAGG
Organism: Saccharimonadales bacterium (SeqCode); assembly: GCA_041743655.1. Lineage (GTDB taxonomy): Bacteria > Patescibacteriota > Saccharimonadia > Saccharimonadales > UBA4665 > JARIHD01. Next base: position 12,858 of record JBGTMJ010000042.1, read on the forward strand.
GGCGGTTGGCGATGGCGATGCATTGTTCTGCAGTTCCTTCTGGTGCAGCAGCACCAGGGGTTGCGGGGTGGACAAAGAAAGTAGTGCAGATAGTGCTGCCCTCGTGGGTGGGAGTAATAGGAATGGGAAGGCCAGAAGTAGTGAAAGGCGAACCTGGGGCTATACTACCGGGAGATCCGGAGTTATGTATGCAGCCGGACGTCCCTGCAGGGCAGCCAGGTGGAGGAGAACTACTAGGGTTATGAGAGCCGGGATAGGTATATGTATACGTATCCCACGTTGTGCCTGAAGACGGCGTAGTACCCTGATTATTAATAGTGTACGTAACATTTATTGTGTCGTCTGGCTGAGCTGTGTTTCCAGTACTACTTGAACCATTGGGGCCGGTAATATTTGTGTTAATTGAAGGGACTAGATTGAAGTCAGGGGGAGGAATCGCAGGGGGAGGTGGAAGATCTTCCGCAGTTGCCATCCTGGTATTACCACACTTACGGTCGATCATATATGTGACCTTGTCATCCCTGTCATATACGGTCATAGATTGCCAACTAGTGCCAGGGCCACATGAAGCTTCCTCGTAAATAGGTTGATTGGGATCCCAGGGGCTATAGGGACCAGTGTAATTACCAGAGGGGCCACCACCGTAGCCAGGAGGAGGATTTCTATCCAAGTAAGGCGCAATATCATCCCGGTCCGCCTGGTAGTAGCTGTCGGGCGTACCACAGGGAGTAGCTGTTTGAGTTTCTTTCCAAGTTATTTTTCCAAGAAGACCTGTCGATGTGCTGCCATCCTCACTATCATTACTGTACAAAGCCATCATGAGTCTCCAGGTACCTCTTTCAAATTGCGAAACACTTTTAGTTTTAGTCTGGTATGGAAGCGGCCAGCTACCAAGCATACTATGTATATAGAATTGGGACGCTGTTACATGTTGGGCATTGCCTGCGCCAGCAATGCAAGAAGTCGTGTACCGACCGCCGTCAAGGTTACATATAACCATGTCAATGAACTCTTGTACCGTATTTACGTTCGCTGGTATCCCTTCAGGTAATACAAACCGAATTGGGTCACTACTGGCGAAATTACTAAGCCTATTATGGTAATACCCGCAAGCATAGGTGCGTCCAAAGAAAATAATTGGGCCGGTCGTACAATTGGTGAGAGCAGCTGCAGCCTGTTTGGTCGTACCTAGAAAAGTTAGCCCAAAACTGGCTACAAAGAATACGATAACAATGCTTACAATACTTAGACGCTTGAGTAAACGCATCTTATTGGCTCTCCAACGACTTAATCTTATCCTCAAGCTGCGCCCTCAGACCTCCGCGCATTACACCACCAGACGATGTGCTGCCTCCCGCACTAGTATTTTCCAAAGCCAGCTTATAATACTCAATAGCCTTAGGTTTATCATCAAGCCTTTCGTAATAGGTAGCCATGAGGTAGGCATCCAACTTCTTGGTGCTGGGGTCAAGCTGGTGTTTTTTGTCCAGGTAATTGAGAGCTTCTGTCAGGTTGCCAGCGCTTGCAACCGCTCCGGACAGTTCGGCATATATCTTCACCTTTTCTTCTTTGGTCTGGGCTTTATCAAGGGCGGCCTTTAGCAATTCTGTGGACTTCTGGTAATCACCTGTCGCAAAGGCAGCTTCGGAGGTTTCCAGAGCATTGTTGAGTGCTGCCCTCTTTTCCTTTTTAGAGTTGTTCAAGTTATAGAAAACTAGCACTCCTATGGCCAGTACAAGTAAAGCAACAAGTGGTATGAGGAAGGTACGGCTCGTAAGCTTATGTTGCCATGAGCTAGTCTGACCTGTTCCGTAGTGTACTGAGTTATTTTCCATAGGTCTTTACGGTATATAGTAAAGCATAAGCGGGGAAAAGTTAAGACGTTTCCTCGCGATAGTCTTTAACGATACTTACTATCCGAGATACACTGTGACGTTCGGCAACACCTGTCACCAGGTTGCGGACTTCATAAAGTTCTTCTTTAATTTCGTTCTCGCCAATAAACATAGCGTAGCGGACGCCTTTCTTTACGGCAGTCTGAATCTGTTTGTCCGCTTTACGTCCACTTATGTCTACCGCTACGTTAGCGCCCATCTCGCGTAGGTCTTCGATAACTTTTTGAGCCTTAGCGTATATGTCACCAATAAGGACGACATATACATCTGTCTCGGGCCGTATGTTCGGCAGCAAGTCGTGCCCTTCCAGGAAGTTTTGTAAGGTCACGTCACCCCAGCCAAAGCCAACTGTCGGCACCGATTCTACACCGAACAGACCGACCAGCCCATCATAACGACCCCCACCCATCATAGATCTGTTGTTCTCAGGGTGGTTATCAAATAGTTCAAACACAATACCGGTATAATAGTCAAAACCCCGCATAACAGTAATATCAAACACTACGTTAGATATGCGAGCATCCTTAAGCAGCTCGATAAGCAGTTTCAATTCTTTGGCCGATTCGTGCTCGCGTACTGCTTCGGGTAAGTGACTTATTTGTTTAATCTTAAGAAGTCCGATCAGTTTGTTGCTTGCTCCAGTCTCACGTTGGCTAGGTGTAAATATCGCTTCAGCTTCAGCCTGAAATTCGGCCAATGGCATCTTGGGCATACGATCAATAAGCTTGGCTGCCATCTGAGACTGAACAGTACTTAATCCAAGGTACTCTTTCATGATAAAGTCCATGAGCTTGCGACTATTCACCTTAACGGTGTACATGTCGTGTGTGGCGCCAAAACGTTTGAGAATAGCATCAGCTACCTGGATAGTTTCCATTTCCGCTTTCATATCGTGCTCGCCAAAAATGTCAACGTTGAGCTGCCAGTGCTCACGCAGGCGACCGCGCTGTGGGCGCTCATAGCGCCACAGGTTAGGTATACTATACCATCTGAGCGGATATGCCAGTTCTTGACGCCTGCCGGCAACCATGCGGCTGACTGTGGGTGTCATTTCAGGGCGAATGACAACCTTACGGCCACCCCGATCTTCAAAGACGTATGTTTGTTCGTTGACTATTTCGTCACCTGTTTTAGCTAAGTAGAGCTCAAGGGGTTCTAAAATAGGTGCATCATATTCTTCATATCCAAAACGTTCAACAGTGTCGCGGACAATACCGAACATATATTTCTGGAGACGCTTATCCTCAGGATAAAAATCCCGTGCCCCTTTATACGGTTGGGTTGCTAGTGCCATGGTATCGATATTCCTTAATTCTTTAGGTTGATTGTATCAAATAATAGCTAAAAACGCCGGCAAACCGGCGTTAACTATTTTTTGTAAGACTAAACTAACCGATTCGATCCGGCGGAATATGAATATGCTGTTGGGTTTGGGAGAGCTTCATCAAATACTACTGTAACATATATTTGCTTTTTCGAGGTACGTCCTTGCAAACTGGACTATACCTTTAGCCATACCTAACGAGTCTGAGGACGAGACTGTTGCATGCAAAGATTTAGATTGCTTTGAGTATCCGTCACAATCTGGTGCTCCTCTCCCAAAATCCTCTTTCGTATCTCCAAAGCTTCTTCAAACAGTGGAACCGCTTCTTCGCATTGGCCTTGGATATGGTAAAGAACTGCTAGATTATTTATATCTTTAGCGAAATCAGGGTTCTCTGTATCGCCTATTTCCCGCTGTAGGTTTACTGCTTGTAAATAGTTTTTACTTGCACCCTTGAACTGTGAGAGCCCAGCTTGTTCCTGAGCGGCACTTCTGAACTCAGTTATCTTACTTTGAGTTTGGTCACTCCCAGGCCAGTTATTTGGGTTTGGGGGTGTCTGACCTATATGCTTATCCATAATTAACGATAATATACTAAAATTCAATTAATGTCAATACTTGTGCAAGAAGATGCTGTTTCCTTTGTGTCAGGTGTCTCAAGTAATTATCTGAGCTGTTGTTTCGTTGTGCTTGCCCTGCTGACATGGCTCTATCGTCTTGGTACAGAACAGATTCCTCATATCTTTATCCAAGGGTATCCAAGGCCAGTCCCTGGAATCTATCGAATATTATATAGTATCTACGACTGATCTCTTATGCGCTTCCCGGTCGCGCTGTTCTTTTTCGTAGTCAAGCACAAACTTTTCATACTGCTTGATATTGTCAAATAGTGCAAGCAATGGCTTGGTCTGAATCCACTCACGACAGTCATTGGGCTTCAAATAGTCTTGATAGCTACAGTGTGGCCAAGTACGAAAGTCCCAATGGTTCAAATGTATGTAGCGCGTGGTATGCATAAGCTGCTCGTCACTTACTATTTCCACTCCTTTAAACCTATTCTCAAACAGTGGGCCCCGCCTTTTGTATTTTTTATTGAAATACATGGTATAGGCGGTACAAATACTTTGCATGAACTGAGTTATACCTTGTCGACCATGTTGAAAAACAAGCATGTGGAAGTGATTGGGCATCAGACAGTAGGTATTGAGATCAAGCTCATCGTTCAGCCGTTTGTATTCACGTCCTTTGGAGTCTTTAATTATCGTAGATGACAAGCAGCGCGCAATGAGATATTCAAATTGTCCGTAGTCTGCCTCATCCAAGAAGATTTCAGTCTGGTTCCATCCCCGATTGTAGATATGGTAGTAGTGGTTAGGAATGTACGCTTTGATGGTATTTTTGCCTGGCATGGGCAGACATTATCAGTAATTACTTAAAAACACCAACTTACTATGAAACATCTCTCAATTTCCAGGGACTGGCCTTGGAAATCCTTGGAAATCACATGTTTAGACGGTCAAGCTGATGCCCCATTACCAAACGTTCATCATCATTAATTTCTCGGCGTTTTGCCATAGCATCAAGGGCACGAAAAATACGTTCAATATCTGCTTTGTCAGCCTTAGCCTCTAGGACTTTATCGATACGGTCAAACCGTTCTTCCATATATTTGAATAGCTTAGTAAATTCGTCTTCGCTCATAGCAACTAGTATGGGTCAAACTCCTAACCCGGTCAAGCAAATCAGACTTGGCAATAATAGTGATAAAACACAAATTAGAATGTGAGTCTTCTAACCTTAGGAGGCATTATGCTTTTCCTTGAGTTAATCTGTTTAGCTAGCTTAACCAACATTTTGGGCTGTTTGTTATATAGTTTATCCACTGCATGCTGCAACAGTTCCAGGCTATCAACCACATCATTGATAGTAAGGCCTCCGGTATGGCTACCATCATTGCCAATCCATTTGACTGCCTCCAACATGTCAGAAACTTCAGGCTCTCTACTTCTTAACTTTTGGATTCGTGCGTGCATACTGATTGGAACCCTTTTACCTTTATTATTTGTCCTATATCTAGGCACCTTGTGGATGGTCAACAGCTTCTCTACTGCAGTTCTTATACTATTTGCTGCCGCGTCCGGGTTGGCCAACAATATATTTGAAGCATAATGAATCTGTTCTTCAAAAGACCATGGACAACCTTCGGGAAAATCAATCGTTTTTAAAACTGGTATCGTATATCTGATTCCTAACAGTTCTGTATATTGAGAATCATCATCTTCGCCGACTGCTTGCATACTGCCGACGGACATCTTTCCGACTACTATAACCTCGCTACTACAGTATGGACATCTCAGACTCGCATTGAAGTAACCTGATATCCAATCGGGTTCCCACTCACTAGCTTTACGCAGCCTTTTGGATAACGACTCTTCGAAAGTCTTAAGATAATCTAACGCTAAGTAGCCTAGCTTGCAGTCTGGGCAAAGCAGTAATGGCCAATTGTCCTTGGGGAAAAAGCGCCCCAATTGTCTCAACAGTCGGAAATTCTCTTTATTCATGCATACAATTATAAATAAGTTTACCTAGAAGAACAGTTAAGGAGTCTCGTGCCATCAAACCCTTGACGGACGGTATGCCATTTGGGCATTCTTCTCAAGCACTAAAACACACCATTTACAGAGGTGATTTTGGTTTACTGTGCTATGAATTCCGTTCTGGTGGGCTTGAACGACATTTGTTCGAACGCCTGATGAGATGGCTAGTTAGTATATCCGATTCAAAAAGAGGTATATGATCACCAATTAGGCTGCAATAGCTCGTGGTTCAGGCAAATCATCGAGTAGCCTTACGAAGTCCTTTAAATCAAACTCGTGTTTGGGTATGTCCGCTACAAGATCTTTCCCAACTTCTAGTCCCTGCCCACCCAACCCTTTGGCACTACCCGACAGCCCAATAATTAATACAAATATACCAAGTTTCTTGACACGCTGTACAACGTCCCGTGCAGAACCGTCTGTGAGCTCCCCGTCAAGCAAGAGCACGTTTACATCTGATTCGTGGCGTTGTACTGACGCTAGTTCGTCAAATGTGGTCTTTAAATCGCCGGCTCCACTAACTATCCTGTGGCGAGTCGTATACATAGGAAGGAAGTCAGCAATAGTTTGCCGGTATATGGCAACATCTTCGCAATGTAAAATTCGTGCTTCTTGCATACGGTATAAAATTCCGCTTCTGATTAGAAGCTCTTATACTAAAAATTTCATGCTTATTATAACATGAAATTTATGGTATACACTGTGGTGGGGAAAGAAGTACGGGAATATAACCTTTACAGAAGATATTGAGTGTGATGTCAAGGAGATTCGCGAGTTGCTTGATGATGCTGCGGATGATCATCAGGAAGAAACAGCATGTTAGGCAGGCTTCTCAAACAGCAGAAACATCAAGCTTCGGAGATGTTTACCTCAAAGCTGTTTGATGAGAATACGTTCTACCCTGCCCTTTTAAAGGATTTGAGGAGATGCAAGGACGAGCTTATTATTGAAAGTCCGTTCATTACCAAAAGGCGTCTAGCATTTTTGCTCCCTGACCTACAACGACTAATAAAACATGGTGTAACAGTTACGGTGAACACTAAGCCTCCACAAGAGAATGATGATTATCTGAGAGTGGAGGCAGAGCTAGGCATTGCGCTCCTACAAGAAATTAACGTTCAAGTGCTCATTACTGGCGGTCATCACCGAAAGCTAGCGATATTGGACAGAAAGATACTGTACGAAGGCTCTCTAAATATCTTGTCTCAAAATAATAGCTCCGAAGTTATGCGACGGATCGAATCAGTCGAGTTAGCGTGGGAAATGACCAGGTTTGTAGAGATCGACAAGTTTTTGAACTAGCCCTCAAGAACTGTACACAAATGACCGTTTTGCGCACACTGCCTATTTTAGTAAAATCTTATGTATTTCTAGGAGTAGGATGAAATGGGGGTAGATTGAGCGGCTTCACTTCTCGGACGCTTCCATTAGCCAATACTTCGCTAACTACGCCCGTATCAATATCCATTTGACTCATTACTACTTCTTCAGGGTCATCAATGGGTTTTATTGGCTCATGATCCATTAGTAATGGAAGGAACGCTCTTATAAGTTTTATGTGTTGAGACAGAGAAAGCTTAGGCCGTTCGGTACTAAGTTTATCGTAATTCATAGACAATATTCTATCATTGTTAAGATATTTTGTCAATGATCTTTGGCTCCTTTTTAATTATCATAGTAGCTACGAAGTAGCTACTTTTAGCCTAAGTGTTTCAACTTCTTTAGCCAGTCCTTCTATCAATGAAGTTGGTGCTTTGCGCTTGATTATCACGCTTAGAATCGATTCATACCACCATAGCTGGTCAGAACTGTTCTTTGTAGTGAACCTTTGCCATAAATCGTCACCCTGTATGGCATGATCAGTTAGGATTGATTTCAGGTTATGAATCTTGTCAGAAGAACTGACTATTACCGCTTCGTTACAAGCTTCAGGTTCGAGATGATGCAGATAAGCCTTTGACCGAGCATGCCAATCTTTTTCTTCACTATCTTTTGTTACGTCTAAAACAATTGAGACTACTCTATTACCCAACTCTTTGCGCATATCGGTCTCGCTGTAGATACTGCTATCAACATCTTCTAGGACATCGTGCATCAAACAGGCTATTAAGATATCTTCATCGTCAGTAACATTACTAGCAATTATCATTACGCCTACGGGATGAATTATGTAGGGTATATCGCTGCCTTTTCTGTGTTGTTCTGCTTTTTCATGTGCCCAAGCTGCTTTTCTTAGGGCACCGTCTAGTCTTTCCGTGTAATTAATCATTTTGTAATCTCCTTTTAGTTTGTTCTTCTGCTTCTTGGTATACCACTTGTTGGTAAGCCCATAGACTTCGACTATATTGATAACCATAAAACATATGAAGCTCTACCATTTCCTTATAATCATTCGGGTTAGAATACATGTACTCTTCGGCAAACTCCTTTTGTTTATCTGGGTATTCTTGTGTAAGCGTATAGTTATATTCCATATTTCTCATTGCTTCATCTATTGATAGCTTGTCCATAGCTCCTCTTCCGGCCAAATAAAAACGGCCTCGAATTAGTTATTAATTCGTAGCCGCAATGGACGCCTATTGGCCGCTGTCCTACATGTACTATTTATAGCAAAATTGGACACTCTTATAAACTGTATTTTCTTTATAAACAGATGCTATTAAGTTACCGTTTACTGACAGTGCAACGCCGTCCAATCCTTCATGCTTTTCTCGGCAGATACTCCGTTGAGAATGGTAGCTGAAGTTGCTTGAGAAGAACCACTTTCCATGCTCTTGTAGACCTTAGCCATAGTCTTAGCATCTGGGCGAATGTCATCTGGTGAGACCTCTACTAATCTATCAAATGACTCTGAATACTGATTAATTTCGTTTACTCTATTGTCAAATACTATCGAAGAGTACGTGTGACCAGAATACATCCTGAGTCGTGCCTTTTCTGACTTGTATACCTTGCAGTAATTCACTACCGACCGCTTAGGAGCCGTTACTTGATTAACTCCAACTAAGAATAGAGCAATAACAATAAAAACTAACGTACCAGCAATTAGCCGTTTCCTTGTTTCCATTCTAAAGAAACTCCTCGGAAACTTATTTCCCATACCCAGAGTATATCACCCTATAATGCTAACGCTTCACAATATAATTGACGCAGAGTAAACGCTGTGTTACATATTAAAGTGATATGGGTTGCGGTGGTCTAAGGAGGGTTTGTTAGTGCAAAAACATAAAACAATACAATTGGTTGCACTGTTTGTCGCAGTTGATGTACCACTTGTTCTTGCACACCCTGTCTTTGCAGCGGATGGCAGTGTCACACAAGTTGAGAATTTTATCCGCAGCATCATCAAAGTTGTTGCTGGCCTAGCTGGTCTGGTTGCTACAGGCTTTTTTGTGGTAGGTGGCTTTACCTACATTACCAGCTCTGGTAACCCAGAACATCTTGATCGTGCCAAGCATACACTCCAGTATTCCGCCATTGGCCTTGCTATTGTTATCGCTGCCTTCGTACTGAGTAATATTGTCACTGATCTCGCAACGGGCGCTTTCGGGAACTAACGTCATGAGCTTTATGCCCCTGACGCTGCTGGCAGACGCCTCGGCTGCGTCTCGGGCGATGCAGTCGTATGTCACGCCAGTCGTCGTGACCCTCTGTGCTATCGCTTCATTGGCCTGCGTATTCTTCTTGGTCAACGGTGGTATCCAGTACATGACAAGCTCCGCTAACCCGGAACGGCTGGAGCATGCCAAGAAAGTCATTAAGAACGCTCTCATCGGTCTCGTCCTGGTGCTTGCAGCTGCTACGCTGACCACCATTCTGAGCCATGCCTACACGGCATCAGGAGGTACGCCAACAGATCAACTACCATCATTAGTGCAGGTACAACCGGCTGAAACTTCGCCAGGTCTCGTGAGCGTCATCATAGATGCGATTGTTGGTGTTCTACGTAATGTTATTGAATCAATCGGTGAGCCATTTGTTCGTGCGTTGCCGTACTTTACGACGAGTACGCCACTTATGGGCGATAACACCAGTGTCTTTAATCTCTGGTTGGCTATCGCAGGAATCACTGATGTCATATTTGTGCTCGTAGTTATTCTGGTTGGTTTCCATGTCATGAGTTTCGCTAGCTTCGGCTTTGAGGAGCTGGAACTTAGGCACCTCTTGCCGCAGATGGTACTGATCTTTTTACTAGTGAATACCTCAATCTTCATGATTGATGGCGTTATTGGCTTATCTAATGGCATGATCCATGCCTTGCGGAGCGGTTTCCCGAGTATCTCAATATTTGAAACGCTCGCGGTCATTACCCATCAGTCATCTAATCTCGGCCTAGCTGGGCTGCTTATTATGATCGCCTTTCTGGTGCTGACAATTATGCTGCTGGTTTACTATGTCGGCCGTCTTATTACGCTCTATATTGGTGCGATCCTGTCACCGCTCGTGCTGCTACTTTGGTTAATACCGGCTTTCAAGGACTTTGCGGTCGCAGCGCTCAAGACCTACTTGGTTACTATTTTTGTACTCTTTGTCCATGTCGTGATCCTGCAACTGGCCGGATCACTTATCGGCGGCACGTTGGAAGGTAACCTCAATGGTCAGGTCAATAGTCTCATGGCACTCATTGTCGGCTTGGCCACCCTGGTCTCGTTACTCAAAACCCAGGGATTCATGGCTGAGCTATCCTATGCTGCCAGTGCGCCAAAAGCTGCCCGCGTCCTCAGTAACCAGTTTATACGTGGTGTTAGCTCTATGTACAAGACACCGCGCAGCGCAATTAAGGGCACACATAAGGGTTACCAACGAGCGGTCAAGATGAATGGTTACATCAAGAAAAAGCGTGGCATTGAGCTGGGCAAATCAGATACAAAACGGCCTGCTACCCGTATTGATATGGCTACGGTCAGCCCTCCGCCTAAATCGAGCCAGAACGTGGTACCCAGCGTACCGTTAAATACTGGCGAAACCCGCCGCGCACCAAAGGAAGAAAAACAATGAGAACTACTATCGTCCCTGCTCAAATAACCACTGTCGAGGACCGAATTGCCGGCAGCCTTGGCTTGTCACAGCTATTGTTACTCGTAACCCCGGTATTTACAGGTAGTGCATTGTTTGTAGCGCTGCCTCCCTTCTTCGGCTATGCAGCCTACAAGGTTGTATTCATTGTCTGCATGGTCGTCTTTTGCAGCACACTAGCCATACGCATTAAGGGCAAGATACTGCTCTTCTGGGCGATTACTCTCATGCATTACAATGCTCGACCGCGTTACTACGTGCTCAACAAGAACGACATGCACTTGCGCGAAGACATGCGGGCACCACAGTTTAAGGAATTACCTGAAGAGACCGCAGTTCAGCAAATTATACCCGTTCGGCTACCGCAGCTCAGTACTGCCGACTTGGTCCGCGTCCAGAATCTCATCGGCAGCCCTGAAGCCAACGTGTATTTCAAAACAGATAAGAAAGGGGTTCTCCGTGTCCATCTTACAGAAAACCAATCGTAAAGCATCATCACGACAGCAGATAGATATCAAAGGTGTTCGGGACGGCATACTCTTGCTGCCGCATAGCCAGTACCGCGCAGTGCTAGAAGTGTCATCGGTCAACTTCGAGCTGAAGAGCGAAGAAGAACAAGATGCCCTCATTGATACCTACGAGAGCTTCTTAAACTCCTTGCCATGTCCACTACAGATCGTAGTGCGTATACGTGAACTGGATATGACTCAGTACCTGAGTGATCTGCAAACTCGATTGACTGACGAAAAGGAAGAGGTCTATAAAGCCCAGGTACAAAACTATAGCGAGTTCGTCCAAGATCTAGTGGCCAACAACAAGATTCTGTCACGGCACTTTTATGTTGTTTTGCCTTATGCCACGACCGGCAACGGTGCTTTCGAGTCCGCTAAGGAGCAGCTCAGTATCAACGGCGACATTGTCGGTAAGGGCCTGATGCGGCTTGGTGTACAAACTCGTGAACTCGGCAGCCTAGAGGTACTTGATCTGTTCCATAGCTTCTATAATCCGGAGCAAGCCAAGCGTCAACCGATGAGTGACAAGGTGGCCCGATTACTTACCAGTTCATACACCAAAGGAGATCGGTCATGATTCAACCCTTAGAGCAACTCATTGGGTGGAAGAAACAGCGTGACGAACGCCCCAAAGAGTTAGAGCTAACCTTTGGCGAACAAGATCAACTTGATGTCCTTTCTTATGAGGGTTTAGAAGAACAAGCCGATTACCTGAAAATTGACGGCCAGTTTGTCCGTACCCTATTTATCTCTGGCTATCCGTTCGTGGCTTCTTCTGGCTGGCTCGATAGCTTGATCCACTTTAACCACAACGCGGATGTGTCGTATCACGTCCATGAGGTAGATGCTCTGAAGGCGCTACCGAAGCTGCATCGTAAGATTACTGAGCTAGAGTCTACCCGTCGGGCAATGATCAAGAAAGGTGCTGTGGTTGGCTCAGAAATTACCGATCCTCTTGATTCAGCTATGGAACTACGCAACAAGATTCAACGTGGCCAAGAAAAGCTCTTCCAGATGTCAGTGTATGTCAGCTTGCAGGCTAGTACGTTAGATGAACTCAATAAGATTACTAAGATGTTAGAGAACGCCCTGGCGGCTCGTCTCTTTAGTCTCAAGACTGCTCGTTACCAACAAATCGAAGCGTTGCAATCCATCCTGCCCCGTGGCGAAGACCAGCTTAACCAAAAGCGTAACTTGGATAGTTCGTCAGCAGCACTGGCATTTCCGTTCATGTCGTCTGAGTTGGTTCAAGAGTCTGGCATTTTGTATGGCGTCAACAAATCCAACAATTCATTGGTAATCTTGGATCGTTTTAGCCTGCATAATGCCAATAGTATTGTCTTTGCTCAGTCTGGCAGCGGCAAAAGCTATGCTACTAAGGTTGAAATCCTACGTCAGCTCATGCAAGGCACGAAAGTCATTGTCATTGACCCTGAGCGAGAGTATAAGCGTCTGGCTGATTCTGTTAACGGTACTTACATAAAGCTTTCTGCTAAATCCCAGGAAAAGATCAACCCGTTCGATCTGGCGACTACTAATCACTCACGTAACGACCTATCTGAACATACTCAGGATCTTACCGAAGTCGTATCGTTAATGGCAGAGGGTTTGAACTCTACTGAAAAGGCAGCAGTAGATAAAGCCATACTCAAGGTTTATGAGCGGTACAAGAATAGAACTCCATTACTAGAAGACCTATATGCTGAGTTGCACGATCTTGGACAGTTAAAACTGTGTGAACGTCTGGAGAAATATATCAGCGGCTCACTGGCAGAAGTGTTCAATGCCCAGACAAACATTGAGTTGGATAACCGGCTCGTGATCTTTGACATTAAGGATCTACCTGAATCATTGCGACAGATTATGATGATGATTATTGCTAACTTTGTTCAGAATCAAGTTAAGGCAAAACCTGAAAAACGCTTGTTGGTTATTGACGAAGGTTGGCTGCTCCTTGAGCACGAAGAAAGTGCCCGCTTTGTGGCTGGCCTGGTGCGCCGTGCCCGTAAGTATTACCTTGGTGTCTCGATTATTTCCCAGCAAGCTAGTGACTTCCTAAAGAATGACTACGGCCGAGCGATTGCCTCGCAAAGTAGCTTGCGTATTCTGATGCGCCAGGACACAACCACGATTAAGAACGTTGTCTCAGAGTTCAACTTGAGCGAATACGAAGAAAGCTTCTTGCTGACGTGTGGTCGTGGTGACGCACTAGTTATTGCTGATCAGAACCACGTTGCCGTGAAAGTTGTTGCCTCTGAAAAAGAGCACCCGCTGATCACTACTAACCCAGCTGAACTGTATCGCCCATGATGAGCCTCTCACCGAGTAAGATAGCCGCCTCGTTGAAGCAAGAGGTCACGATTATCCTGCTGGTGATAACAGTCCTCTTTGTGATGCCCTTTATCGCGGTGCTCCTTGCTAGTCAGTCTGGTGTCTTGGCAGTGTCAGCTGCGCTGGCTGCCCTGAATCCGATCACACACCTGATCGAAGTCCGCGACCCGAACGGTAACGTACTGGAACAGTTGCAAGCCTCGACAGTCTGGCCAGTATGGGGCAATGTCACACTTGAGTTTGGCGCTGATGATTTACCGTTTCAAAAGCACCACACGGGAATAGATATTGCAAACCCTCAGCGTCATATCGGTGACCCGATTACACCGTTTATGGCTGGAAAAGTTATTACGGTTGAGATAGACCCAGATAACAAACGTGGGTACGGGCAGTACGTTGTCATTGATCACGGCTATAACGTCACTTCACTGTACGGGCATATGTCGCAAACAGTTGCCGAAGTTGGCCAGGAGGTAAAACCAGGCGATCTGTTGGGATATGAGGGCAGCACAGGTCACTCAACAGGGCCGCATGTACATTTTGAGATCCGGGTATACGACATACCAGTTAACCCGCGGATATTTATGGTTGGCGATCCACTGCCATTGGGCAGATAGCAAGATAGGGGAGAGGCATGGACACTATTGATACAAGCATACACTGGCTGCAACGAGTTGCTGACTATCTACCGTGGTTCGGCGTAGCCTTTGCATCAGTATTCATCATGTGGTTCTTGGTTAAGGTGCTATTCCGAGTGTTAGATCTTATCTACCAATTGCGGCGCAAGATGGTGCTACTGGAAGTAACACACTCTGCCTACGCGGATAAGTCGGCTGAAGCTAATCAACGTTTCGTGTCTATGTTGCATAGTTTGAGATCATCTCAGTCACGATGGGACAAATTGTTGCGGCGGAGTGCCGCGTTCACGCAAGAGTTACCGTCATTGGGTTCGGAAGGAATAAGGTTTGTCCTGCGCGTTCCAGCACGTGATATCCCTACGTTTGAGCAGGCGTTTGTCTCATACGCGCCTGCGGCACAGATCAAGCAGGTCGAGGATTACTTGCCTAATGATTTAGCTGGTAAGCGCGTTAAGGTCACGGAGTTTAAGCTGTCAGGGGATTTCGCTCTTCCCTTACTTGATCAAGGCAACCTCGAAAAGCACGACTCTATGGCTCAGATAACCGGTGCATTGTCAGAGCCGCTGGAAGGCGAGATTATTTCTTATCAGTTGGTAGTTGATCCTGTCAGGATCAAGTCAGCCGAGATATTGTCGAACAAACTCAAGAAGCATCCGGAACTTGTGTATTCTTTGGGGCAGAATCAGATACCCCTACTTAAGCCGATCCTGACCTTTACTAACTCATTCCTTTTCGGCATTCTCAACCTGATTGGTGATATGGCTTCGTCCGGCGTCGGAAGGGCTTACAACCAGCACAAAACCCAGTACAGCACACAGCAGCAAGCTCCAGTTTCGGCCGAAACAAAAGAGCTAGCCGCGAGGGTGAGTGCCAAACTCGATCAACCGCTATTTAGAGTCAGCATTCGTATGATCACCATAACATCTGGTGAACAGACCGACAATCAGCGCGAAAAGAGAATGCGAACCGCCCTTGGTGTTTTCCGCACTGATCGTCAGTCACTTGAAGCCAAATTGAATATTCCTCTCCCTGTTATCCAAAAGTACAGAGCATTCGCTTTTAAGCATCGCCTACCTCCCCTGTTTCCACAAAATGCTTGCATACTCAGCGCTTCGGAACTTGCCGACCTGTATCACTTCCCCCATAACCAAACCACCAACACTGATAACCTGGTTAAGTCATTGAGTAAGACACTACCCGCTCCTCTTTCGCTCAAAGGCAAGCCCGAGCTGGACGTAGTTATCGGGCGGAATTATCATCACGGCATTACTACCGATATAGGGCTTGTGGCCGAGGAACGTGAGCTGCATACATACCTTATCGGGGCTACCGGTGGCGGTAAGAGTACCCTGATGAAATATGCGATAGTTCAGGATATCAGAAATGGGAAAGGTGTGGCCGTTATCGACCCGCACGGTGACCTCTCGAGAGACATCCTGAAACACATCCCAGAGGAACGAATCAATGACGTGGTATATTTCAATCCGGCAGACCTCAAATATCCTATAGGGTTTAACCTTCTGGAGTTACCGAAAGGGTTAGACCATGACGAACGATTGCTTGAACAGAGCCGTAAGATTGACGCCATCGTTTCTATTTTCCGGAAAGTCTTCTCCGATGACGACAGTGGCGGTCACCGCATTGAAAACGTACTACGCAACTCTATTGAAACAGCTATGACCATCAAGGATGCAACACTCTTCACGGTCTTAAAGCTACTAAGAAACAGGGATTACCGGAAACGTATCGTTGCTGGCCTCGAAGATTCTGACTTGAAGGACTTTTGGCGTGAGGAGCTCGGTTCGGCTGGTGAAATGCAGCGCGTAAGCATGAGTAAGGGCGTCACGATGAAAATTGACCGTTTCCGCGGCTCTCCTACTGCTAGACGCATACTCGAGCAATCCAAATCTACGATTGATTTCGAAGATATTATCAACATGAGCAAGATCCTTATCTGCAATCTAGCCGAGGGAATAATCGGCGAAGATACTTCGGCCGTCTTTGGCACGACCGTTCTCGCCGAGCTCAAGATAGCGGCGGAGCGTCGAGCGATGATTGACGATTCCGAGCGTCAACCGTTTTACCTCTACGTTGACGAATTCCAGAACTTTGCTACTAGTTCATTCGTGAAGATGCTGTCAGGATCACGCAAGTACAAACTCTTTTTGACCATTGCAGAGCAATCAACATCTCAGCAAGAGGAACAGCGAATGGTAGAATCTATCCTCGCGAACGTCAGCACGATAATCTGCTTCAAGACCGGTAGCCCCGCAGATGAACGGCTACTCGTACAGCGACTTGCTCCGGATATCGAGGTGGGTGAAATAGGCCACCTTCCAAGATATAGCTTCTATGCTCACATGACTGGCCTATTTCCTCAGAAACCTGTCTCTGGTATGACTGTAATGCTAGAGGGTGGCAGTAAAGAGATTGCCGAAAAAGTCATCAGGGTTTCGCAAACTAACTATGGCCGAAAATATGTAGCCCTGAAGAAGAACTCCGCGCCAAGGAGCGATAAGCAGGGCAAACCCGATCAATCTCCTGACACAAAAGATCAGCAACGCAGTGCTGACGAAGACTATCCGGATGATGATTTGCCGATGGCTGGTTTGTAGGCCCTTGTCTGGTATGCATTAACGTTTGTTTGTGTTTATATAGTTATGCAAGATATCCACGGCAAGAGAGACAGATCGTGGAGTTTTGGGAAGTGCCTATGGGCGGTATTCTAGCCGTCCGTAGGTTCATGATTGTTATATTCAGTTTCCGCCATCGGGCTCAAGACCCTTGATCTTCAAACTTCGGTGTCAAAGACGGTGAATACTGTTTCTGCTCTTCCAAAAGTAAACTGGCACAAAGTAATTTATTTCTTGCTTAGCAAGGTACTGGCAAAATCTATAGACTCAGCTATAAATAACTCCATAGGGGTGTAGTCATCTTTGGTTTGCGCCATCTCAAGGTACTTGTAGTATGCATGCTTTCGTTCTTTAACGACTATAGGAGGAACTAGGCCTGCCTTGAGTGCCATAGCTAGCAGGATAAGTCGTCCCGTACGGCCATTACCATCACTAAAAGGGTGTATTTGCTCAAAATCTGCATGCGTTTTCGCAAGGTGATAAATGATATCTTTCGAGTTCTTATCGATCTTTCCAACCAACTCATGCATAAGCTCAGGTACTTTGAGCCAATTAGCGACAGCAGCCCGTGAACCCATGATACGTACTGAGTGGCGTCGGTATTGTCCCGCATCACCGACTATCCCGTTCATAAGCCTTAAATGTATACTTTTGATGAACGTTTCATCGATCAAGCTACTATCGTCAGTCTCAAGTGATTCGAGTACCCAGTTGAGAGCGGCTTGGTGATTACGGGCCTCCGCTTGCTCAACCGCAGTCCTGTTGGAGAGTACCTTATGTTCAAAAATTACTTCTTCAACATCTGCCAGTGTCATCGTACTACCTTCTATGGTGTTGGTATGGTAGGTGAGATAAAGCGTTAATTTATCGAGTACTTCCTGACGCTTAATAATTTGAGACGGAGTAATCTTGAGGGTAAGTGCAACTTCCTTGATAGCTGCCAGCTTGCCAGGGTCAACCGTTTCCGAACCTACAATATCTAGATATAACCGCTCTATCCTAAGCAATGCGTCTTTACGAGGTGTCGCACGCTCACGCAGCCAAGCGTTAACAGTAGCAAACGAAACACCCAATGTATGGGCAAGCTGTTCTTGTGACCAATCGCTGGCCTTGAGTATAACTGTAAGCTGCTCCTTGTATATCATAACTTTATAATGTTATCACAAACACTATAAAGTTACAATATACGAAATTGGTCCATTCTGGCGGACTTGAATGACTTTCGTCCGAACACTTTCTGAAACGATTAGGTGAGCGTGTCAAACAATTTGAAAGAGGATTCTATACTTCGCTAATAACCTCGAATCCTTTGAAGCTACCCGTGATCGCCAAGCCAATGATCTTGCCTTTGCATATGCCTTTTTGGCGTATTTTCTTGGCAGTTTCATTCAGGGTCGAGCCAGAACCAATAGCATCGTCAATCAGAAGGATATTGTTATACATTCCAGTATCATCAACACTCATGGTCTCTCTGGCATTAATGATGCGGTCTTCTAGCTTGTTCAGCGTCTTTTGCGGTACGGCTACGGGTGTCTTGATTTTATATATATCCACTGTTCTAACGTTAAGGTTTAGCCTGTTCTGGACCTGTTTCATGAGCTGCAATTCCCGTTTAACGGTCGGTGGGATAAAGCCCACACCATCAATGTGATATTTGTCGATGACATGCAGGATAGCGGGCTTGACGGTATCGGTCAGCTCATTCATCAGTTGACGGTTTTGACTCTGCTTGGCAAATAGCAGCAACTGGCCGAGCTTGGTTTTACCGAATATCTCGATACTGTAGAAGTCGATATAGAAGACCTTACCGAGTGCTACCTCGTCAAACGTGGTTTTCATTTTGTACATACCATCGATAAGGCCAGCTTTCTTATACTGCCGGTACTTGGCAACGGTCTTTGCATACCGGTCTGCCGTCTTGGCAGGGTCAAGCTTGCGCTCAATGCACCAAGTAACAAAGCCGATTAGGCCTGACTGCATTGTGCCTCTGGGAGTGATATACAAGAACTCTTTGTCGATAAGTCTAGTGGTAGATGAAGGGATGCCTTGTACAGCAGAAAGATGGGACATCGGCGGGTTAACGGCAATGGAATAGTATACCCGAGGTGGTTTACCGGCTTTGGCGAGCTTGCCATTGTCCAGCAATGTTTTGAGCTGTTTTCGCACAGCCCGATCGGTTATACCAAGATAATCCACCAGTTCATTACCAGTTACTTGTTCATGTCTCTGTATGTATTCAATAATTTTTTCAGATGTTTTCATACTGGACAGTATAACACAAAAGTTCCTAGTTTACTAGGTACTAGGAACTATATACCGTTGGCTTATTTGGCTGCATCAAGACGTCCAGCTCATTCGTCTATAAAATCGTCGTTTTTAGTTAGCAATAACCACGGTAACATCTTGGATTGCTTTGCCGTTAGATGCATCGCCTTGTAGCTAGCAACATTTTGCTTGGTAACATTCGCGGCAATCTTCTGGGCCATAGCCTTATCTACGGAGAGCGGCGAATGGGGATAGATATTGTGGCCGAGAAAATGCAGGCCTTGGCTAGCTTTAATCACGACGTCATTCCTGGAGTGAACCTGCAGCTTCAAGTTGTCAGCTAGCCAGTCCGTCGCAACCAATCTGCTTGCATGCGCCTGCTTATGAGTTGGCAGGAACAAGA
Organism: Saccharimonadales bacterium (SeqCode); assembly: GCA_041743655.1. Taxonomy (GTDB): domain Bacteria; phylum Patescibacteriota; class Saccharimonadia; order Saccharimonadales; family UBA4665; genus JARIHD01. Next base: position 32,472 of record JBGTMJ010000042.1, read on the forward strand.
CAAAGTCATCACCGTAGCGTATATAGCCAAGCGGTTTTAGGTGCTGGCGCACAAACCTATCAAACTCGTTGAGATAGATGTTGGCAAAGATCTGGCTGGTCAGGTTGCCTATAGGGATGCCTTGACTGACTGACTGACTGACTGACTGACTGACTGACTGACTGACTAGTGCATTATACCCGTAACTGTCTATGACCTTGTCAAGCAGTAGTATGGCTTTCTCATCGCTCACAAAGCGTGGCAAACAGTTTTTCAGTTTCTGGTGGTCAACATGGTCAAAGAACTTGGCAATATCTCCACGCCATACAAAGCAGTTGTCATACGTATCTATGAGATGTTGAGTGCGCTGAAGTGCTTCGTGAAGACCCTTACCTCTACGGCAAGACCAGACATCAAAGTCAAGACGCTTATCAACAAGGGGTACTAAGTAATCATAGAGGAGGCGGTGTACGACACGGTCACGTACGCTCGCGACTGCAATGTCTCGTCGTTTCTTTTGGTTCACGATCCAGTGGTTATACGGTCCAGGTTGGTAGCGCCCATTGTGTATATCTGCGCATAACCGTAATAAGTTGCGTTCAAGTTCGCTTTCAAAAACCATAAGCTCTTGGCTGGGCTTCTTATCTTTGCGAAAAGCTGTCCAAGATTGCCAAATGTTTGTTAGACTAACGTCTATGGAAGAATTATCTGTCATTACAATTACCTATGAAATATATAAGAAACTTATTGTCCTGAGCGCTACCCTGGATAAGAAATACCGCTACAGTCTCGGCGAGTCAGTTGTAGCCAGCTGCGGGACTGTTTTGGAACAGCTTATCCTAACCAAACACGCACCTAAACCTCTCAAAGCAACCTACCTCATTAGCGCCGATGCAGCAGCAGAACTCACTGCTATGAAATTACGTGCAATTTTAGAGCTTAAGCTGGCTAATGAGACAACTGTGCTGAAACTTCAGGCCAGGCTCAGTGAAGCCCGCCGCCAAATTGGTGGCTGGCGCAAAAGCGTAGCCTGAGAGTAGTCTTTCCAAACCTCACCGAGACACGAGCATCGTTGTCATTGTCAACATTCGAGTTGTCCAAGTACGGCTGGCCATCGTCGTTGACATACGAGTTAGGCACGTACGAGAAATCATCGATGCGCTTGCTATAAACTCCGCCAGGATCACTCCGCTACCTACGCATAGATAGCTTCTTTATTTTTTCAGCCGCAATAGCGAACTCCTTAAGGCGGCAATTCGTGGGGTAAGAAAAAGGTTCTGGTTGTACAAACACCTGGAGACGCAAGCTACTGAAAGGCTTGCCCAGGTCATACTGTTTGTAAACAATCCGCGAGGCACCGATAGACCCCACCGCCTTTGGACTACTTACCTCTTAGTGGGCATTATAGCAAATGCATGGTTCTACTGGGACAAAGAAAAGGAAGAAGAGACAAGAAAAGGGGCAAAACTCAAGTTTTTACCCCACCGAGACACGAGCATCGTTGCCATTGCCAACACCCGAGCTGCCCAAGTACGGCTGGCCAGCGCCGCGGACATACGAGAGAGGCACGAACGAGAAAGCAGCGAAGCGCTTTTTCGGCAGGTCAAAGTGACGAGTATAGGTCAAGTCAAATGTGTCGTCATCTTTAAGGTCTTCACCTTGGGCACGTAGAGTATACCAGCGAGTAACTGCCTCAAATGGGCTAGGTACTTTAGCGTCTGGGTGTTTGTGGTGCAGTTTGTCAAAGGCTTTATTTTGGTCATCAACATTCTTTTCCATGTTGGGCGTGTATTCTCGGGGGATCAAGCTGAACATGAATGATTTGCCATTATCTGGATCAGTACCAGCAAGCTCTTCGTCAGTGTATTTGTCATAGAAGTTGTCATTGATATATGTTTCTTCTGGTTGGTCTTTGCCGAAAGCGTTGGCGAGGTTGTAGAGGTCTTTGCGGGAGAGCTTTTCGTTTGGCGTAGCAATAACGTCATAGTCTATGCCTGGGTTGATGGCTTCGTACGCTTCAAGCTTTTCGGGAGTAAACCACTCTTTGAACTCCGCTTCCATCTCGTTTGCGTCTTCTATCTCTACTTTATTGTTCTTTTTACGGCTTTCGTTAACGTCAGCAAGTACAGCGACATAGCCCTCGTGAGCGGTAGGCAGTTGTTTGCTGGCAAGTTTGAATTCCTTGGAATTAAGCCAATCCTTGTCGGTTGCTTCAGGGGTAGCAAGCTCTACATTTCGACCTACGACCAAAGAGCCAGTGGCTACATTAAAATTTAGGGGTAGCTTGCGTTCTTGAATAACGGCCAGCGCTTCATTGATAACGTCATACTGGGCATCATCTGGCTGTTTACGCAGGTCTACGGCCACGTCTACATTTTCATTAAGTGAAACGCCAAGATGAGGTGTCTTAATCTCTACTGTATTACCTTTGATATTCATACCAGCAATAACTCCTTGATAGTTTTGTGATTTACTTGAGGTTATTGTATCACTTTTGAGAGGTTTATGCAACATTTCCTGTGATTAGAGGTAGGCCTCCCCCTGTCTCTTGAGTGTAAGGGCTTCCACATCTGATTCAAGATCGTACAGCCATGAACGTAGGTGTCTCCATCTTGATTCAGATATTACAACCCTTGCCCGATAGACAGAGCGGGAAGGTCGATAAGCTCGAAGGTTCAGAAAAAACTTTAGAGGAGGTTTGCTATGCAGACAGAAAACGCAGTTGAGATTGCAAAGTTTAATGATGAGTTTCGCAAAGGCAGTGGACAAGGTATTGTTACGGTAACTCCAGGTGTGCAAGCACTTGAAGACTTATCGGGTCTGATTGATGAAGTGCGCAGGTTTAATGAGTTTACAGAAGACAATGATCCGTATGGTGAACATGACTTCGGTTCGCTCAGTTGGGAAGGAGGAAAAGTATTTTGGAAGATCGATTATTACGATCAAGCACTTTGCTATGGAGAAGACCCGTTATCTCCTAGATGCAGGAGAGTGCTGACGGTGATGCTTGCAAGCGAGTATTAGACAAAAGAAATGCCCGGTAGTCGTTTGAGGCTTCCGGGCGCATTTATAGTAAATCCCCTCGGCGTTTCGAGGGGATTTGTCTATTTTCGAAAAGAAAATAGATTCTCCACAGCATCCAGCTCAGCTCTCGTAAAGACGGCAAAATATATCTCTTTCCATGAGTTGCCAAATCGTTTTGCGGTGAATGCGAGTACTTGCTCCTTGAGCTTATCGGGACTACAGATGAACACGATGCCTGGGAACACCCTAGTCTTTGGTAGATCGTTGTCTTCGGCAAAATCAGCAAAGTACTTGATTCTCTTCTTTATGATGAAGAATTGAGTAGTGTCTGTGAAGCTTTCCAAGAAGCAGTGCTTGGTTTTATCGCTCTTCAGCGACACATACGCATCAGGGAACGGCTGAGGGAATGTGTCGCGTCCGTGCAGATTGCTCTTGGTGATGAACAAGAGGTCATCTCTGTAACGATTCTTGTACTTTGTGTATACCTCAAAGATGCCGAGATTGTGGCTGATGAAGGTATCAGTAACGGTAGTGTCTTTGTCTCGTGCGAGGTTCCGAAGCGCTTTGACATTAAATGCAGCTGGTTTGTCTCTGAGTATCTTGATGCCCCTTGATAGCACATGATACGTCGCTGGCTTTCCTTTGAGCTTATAGCTACTATTATACCTACGACCAATGTATTGCTGTTCACACAGTATGCGTAATCGTATATCCATGTACTGTCTGCTTATTTTTGTATCATTGCTCTGTATGAATAGGTCTGTTGTTCCGAATCGGAATTTGTATAGTAGGTAGATAATCTGTAGTTGTTTTTGATTGAGTGGTTTTCTGGATTTTATGGTTGTTTCTTCCATTGTCTGTGTGTGTAAGTACCGTCTATATGTAATATAAAGAGAAGTGGTACGAGTTTCTTAGGCTAACTGATACAGATTATACTCCTTACATTGCAATCGGTGTCAATGGCAGAATTGGTAATAATTTGTTGTAGAACGTGCTTTTTCTTATCGATAATAGGCATAGGCGATGTATGAAAAGCTGCTACGATTCGTCGGTTGGCGCATGCTTCATCAGGTCGGCTAGCGCCTCGATAAATAGTGCAAAATCTTCCTCTGGAGCCTCTGGATCATCTACCTGGACACGATGAGCTTCATCATAGAGCCTTATGAGCTCAATAGCGAGTTTAGGGTTTCGTGCTGCCAAGAAAGCAATGTTAAAGCCAATCGCATCAAGGTTTGATCCGTGAGCCGAGCTTGAGAGCGCTGTTGGTCTATCTTCACGAATATTGAGTTTGGTTGATCTAGCGTCAGACATAGCTACACCTAGGATACCCCTGTTCGGCAAAAATAAGTAGCACAAGCAGCAAGTACTTCCCCGCTCGTGATACAATACGGTCAATATGACAGATGACAAAGCATCCATTGAGCGCACTGCGGCCAGACTTCGGAAAGCACGCCAAGCCAAAGGCATAACGCAAGCTGAGGTCGCCAAGAGGGCTGGTATTAGCGAGAATCACTACGCCCAAATTGAACGTGCCGAAAAGAACCCGACAGTCTCAACGTTTAAAAGTATCTTGAGAGCTATTGGCATTAGTGCTGCTGATATCCTGGACAAGTAACCACAACCCGATCCACTGCCTAGACAATTGATATTCTACTCTTGATACTATTGTCTTAGCTATAGTATACTATTGCTATAGCAATAGATAACAGATGAGGGTATTTGTTATGTTACTAACGGGCCAACAACTAGAGATAACAAAAAACGTACCGTCTCTCAATACCACGGAGCCCATCCACGATAACATAGAGACATTACGACATATCCTCTCTGAGCAACAGCAACGACACGTGGGCTATAGCGAAGCACAGAAGATTGGCGAATCACTCATTGAGTTCTACCAAGTATTAGCCGAGGAGATCAGCGATGGACTCACAGCCTAAGGCGGTTATTCTTGCCCGTGTTTCCAGCAAAACTCAGGAAGACGAGGGCTATTCCCTGGACTCACAGGTCAAGTTGCTGCAGTCATATTGCGAGAGCAAAGGCCTCATTGTCGCTAAATCTTTCAAGCTCGCCGAGTCAGCTTCCAAGTCATCACAACGTCGTATATTCAAGGAAGTTCTGATTTTCATTGAAGAAAACGGGATTAAACACCTCATCATAGAAAAGGTTGACCGGCATGTCCGCAACCTACAAGATGCTGTTGAAACTCATGACTGGTTAATGGCCGACGAGAACAAGCAAGTACACTTCGTAAAAGACTCGCTGGTCATGCACAAGAACTCTCGCTCCCAGGAATGGCTTAACTGGGGCATCCGGGTGGTCATGGCAAAGAACTACATCGATAACCTCCGTGAAGAAGCCATGAAAGGCAGCACCGAAAAGTTAGCCCAGGGATGGCTACCAGCACCACCGCCTCCCGGGTACATGACCATTACAGAGAATAGTAAGCGCATCCACGTGCCCGACCCGGCCACCGAAGGCATCATGAAACGGCTCTTAAGGCTCTACTTAGAACCAAGCCACTCGCTGCGAACGATTGCCGAGGAAATGGATAGGCGAGGTATTCGAACCCGCAAAGGACGGCCATATTCGAAAAGCTGCGTGCAAAAGATGCTGATGAACCCTTTTTATATTGGCATCAACCACTATAGCGGCAAAGAGTACCCCGGGGCACAGACCCCACTAATAAGCAGCGAACTATTCGAGCAAATCCAGCAAAAGTTGCATAACAAGAAGCCGACGATCTACAAGAAACATAATCCCACCTTCAAGAACATCATTCGCTGTGAGCACTGTGATGGTGTTGTGACGTGGCAAAAACAGAAAGGCCACCTATACGGAGCCTGCCAACGAACCACGGCTGGCTGTCGCGGCCAAAAGCTCCTCCGTGAGGACAAAGTCGAAGTCTTCATTATAGAGCAGCTTCAGCAGCTCATATGTCCGTCATCGGAAGTTATTGACTGGGTGGCTAACACAATGCGAGAGAATCAGCGGGAGAACATCGAGGCTCGCGAACGACTGTTGGCATCAATCCAGAGACAGCTAGACCACCTACAGCGAATGGATGAGCAACTGTATGACGATAAATTGGCGAGAGAAATTACAAAGGAGAGGTATGACGTAAAACACGAAGAATTCACAACCCAAATTGCAGGGCTTGAGAAGCAGAAATCCAATATCGATATGCTAGCTGGCAAGCGGCTCGAACAACACCTTGTGCTGCTAGAGCTATCCCAAAAAGCAGCCTCAATTTACCAAACAAGGACGCCAGAGCAAAAAACGTCTAATAATAACCAAACTTTTTGCCGACATCACAACAAACCACGATACGCTATCTGTTACGTACACAAGTTTTGCAAAAGCTATTGCTCAAAAAGTGTTAAAAACTAAGGGATTACTCGGAGGCACGAAATGAATAACCAAACCATTGATAATGAGGAAGATAACAGAGAAGAAAATCAACAAAATGACCTGGAAACGCAGTTGCGTTCTATTTGGTGGGGATGAAAGGACTTGAACCTTCACGCCTTGCGGCACTAGCTCCTAAGGCTAGCGTGTCTACCAATTCCACCACATCCCCAGAAAAGCTCCGCCGGAACTTTTGTAGCCACGAACGAAGTGTCTTTACATAAAACAGTGAAGCCTAGCTGCGCCAGTCGCCACTGTTAAGACATATGTATTCTAGCTAATTCGCCTGTAAAATGCCAGTGTGGCATCTCCATAATCATACCGCTCAACTAGCTCCAGGCCATCAAAAGACAGCAATTCAAGCTTACCTGGCCAGCAGAGCACGAAAAGCCCTGTTAGCTTTACACGCTGGGTTATGCGCCCCAGTAGGTTGGGTTGCAAGTCATTATAAGGTGGATCACAGAATATAATGTCAAATAAAACGCTGTCACTAGTCTGTAACCAAGCATTAGTCGAGGCCCTTACCAGCTTGACATTGTTTTGCAAGTCTAATGCTGTAATACTAGCTGCAATCGCTGCCTGCGCCGTACGGTCAACATCTATTGCGACTACTCGTTCTGCTCCACGACTGGCCGCCTCAAAGCTTAATGCGCCAGAACCTGCAAACGCATCCAGGATATGCAAACCCTCTATGTCACCGAGCACGTTGAAAAGCGCACCGCGAACTTTATCGCTCATAGGGTGTGTTTTTGTGCTCTTAGGAGATTCAAACTGGCGTCCGCCCAAACTCCCGGCAATGATCTTCATACCTTGGATGCCTGCTTTTTAACAATGCCAGCATCAATGGCAGCCGCATACCAAGCGAGAGTGACCATCTTAACAATTGCCGGAGCAAGATGATTGCGCACCTGGCGAGCCAGCCGTGGTGTCCAGCCATACTTATAATAAAGGCTATACATATCCAGCCCACTTATCTCTTTAGCGGTACGCCGGAATAGCTCCAGAACCCCATATTTGTAAAGATCGTTTATATCACGGCTGTTAATAGGGACTTGTCTCCGTGAAAATGGAGTGATCAACGCCGCAACACCAAATTCAAAGAATCCATGAGTGGTTAGTAAACCCCGGGGGCCCCACATCTTCCAGTTATTACTCAGCTGTTGTCTGCGTGTCTCTCCGGGAAGCAGAATCTTTGTTCTTACTGTAGTTCGGGTCTCAATGGCCGCACCACCACGTAACTGCGTCAGTACTTCCTCATATGGATAGTGATGGGCAGGCGTTAGTCCATCAACGATGGCGTGCGCTAGCCACGCTGCCTCAAAAGCAGCACGTACTTTATCACCATTCTTAAGTGTTGCGGACAATTGGTCGTAGTGCATTCCGATGAGATCCACTAGCTGCGTGTCAGTCTCATCAAATGGGGAATAGTAGTGCCATGGTTCATCCTTGGCAGGGCTCTTACGTTTTATGGCATCCGGGCCATTCACTCCTTCAAAATGTAGTATTGGCCTAACGAATGGGAAGCGTTTGTCTTCCTGTCCTAAAAGGGTCTTAAGACTAGCACGGGCCAAACGGTCAAGTTTCTGGTGCGCGCCGAGTAGGCGACCAGAAATAGGAGTAAGTGTAGTTCCTGAATACATGTGGCCTTCTTAAGCAAACAATCTAAGGGTTGTCTCTGTCGCCCTTTTCCGACTAAATCGAGATTTGCACAGGCTAAGCTGTACAGCTCTGTTTCTTTGTAATTGCATCATGATTAATTTAAATTCGTTACTGACCGCAGGCTTGTAACATGCTTGTACGTTACAGGGTATTGTAGCAGATTTTCCTGCTTGTCGATATAAGCTTGAGCTGAGTGCCGCGCGGAAGCAATGAGCTTTGCATCTGATAGTTTGGCGATCCGCAAGTCCAATTGACCATGCTGCATAGTGCCATAGATTGCACCGGGTCCCCGTATTTCCAGGTCCAACTCTGCTAATTCGAACCCGTCATTAGAGCGTTCTAATGCCCTTAAACGCTTAGGGGGGGCTGAGGAGTCACTCATCATGAGATAGCAGTAACCATGATAACCGCCACGCCCCACTCTGCCGCGTAACTGGTGTATCTGGGCAAGCCCGAAACGGTCGGCTGCCTCAACCAACATTACGCTGGCATTGGGCACGTCAACACCCACCTCTATAACAGTTGTTGAGACAAGGATGTCGGTTTCGTGGCTTGCAAATTGCTCCATAATAGCCTGTTTCTCAATGGATTTCATTTTGCCATGCAGCAGCGCAACTCTGCGATGCCTGAAGTCATGTTCACTGAACTGTTTGTATATTTGCTCGACTGAATTTGCAGCTATTACAGCCGATTCCGTAATAAGTGGACATACAACAAACATCTGCCGGCCTGCAGTCAGCTCTTGCTCGATCTTGGCATACAGCTGGGCACGCGAATTAGGCGAACATATTTCTGTAATCACCGGCTTGCGGCCCACGGGCTTGGTGTCAATAATTGATATATCCAACTCACCGTAAAGCGTCAGTGCCAGGCTACGCGGTATAGGCGTAGCCGTCAGACTCAAAAGATGTGGCATACGTCCAGCTTTGGCCATTAGCCTTTTACGTTGCTCCACACCAAAGCGGTGCTGTTCGTCAATCACGACCAGCCCAAGGTTACTCATTTCTATTTTTTCCTGCGTAAGTGCATGCGTACCTATAATCATTTGTGCTTCGCCACTGGCAATACGGGTGTGTGCTGTGCTTTTTTGCCTAGCCTTCATGCCACCTATCAATAATGTAACTTTGTTATGCATGCCAAGCGGCTCTAGCAAGCCATGCACTGTCTCGGCATGTTGACGAGCCAGCAGTTCAGTTGGCGCCATTACTGCTACCTGATAGCCTTCTGCCATCACCATGAGTGCCGCCATCGTAGCCACTACCGTCTTACCCGAACCGACATCACCTTCAACTAACCGATTCATCGGCTGGGTCTTTTGCATATCCTTGTAGATCTGCCAGACAACTTTGCGCTGGGCGTCGGTGAGCTGGAAGGGTAAGCTATCCACGAAGGTTCTGACAAGCTTTTCGTCGAAAGGTATGACGGGCGAGACATCTTGCAAAAGCTCATACTTATTGAGTAAGCTTGCGAGACTCAGCTCAAATACTTCTTCAAAACCAAGTCTTTTTTGAGCTTTTTCAAGTGCCGCATTGGTAGGTGGAAAATGTATGGTCTCCAATGCCTCAGATCTACTCATAAGACCATTCTGTCGTATAAGCCATTCGGGCAGAGTCTCAGGCAACGCACGGATTACTGGCACCACATCCCGCACAAAACGCCGGAGTTGGTTACTTGTCAGATCCTTAGTCTCACGGTATACGGGCACGATACGAGCAGTATTAACCGGGAAGCTGCCGACTAGCTCCATACTTGGGTTCATTATGGCAAACCTGTTGCGGCTTAGCTCGTATGTGCCTGATATGAAATATGGCTGGTTTGGCTTGATTGCAGCCTCACGGTATGGTTGGTTAAACCAGACGAGTCGCACACTATCTGTCGCATCACTCGCTATGGCCTCTGTTATATGCATGCCGCGACGCACATAACGCCCTTTGGCCTGCTTAATAACTGCCCTGATCGTCACGACGCCAGGTTTGATTCGATTTATAGGCAAAACAAGCGAATAATCATCATAGCGCCGTGGAAAATACTCAACTAAATCTTGAACGGTCTTAATCTGAAGGATTGCAAATTTCTTAGCAATTTCCTCTCCCACACCCTT
>JBGTMJ010000043.1:0-16830 GCA_041743655.1 Saccharimonadales bacterium (SeqCode)
AATGCGTAAACATTACATACGTATTGTGCCCGGAGACAGCGTGACGGTTGAGTTGACCCCTTACGATCTTACGAAGGGAAGAATCACCTATCGCAAAAGCTAGGACGTTCGATTAAACGGCACATTGCAGGCAGCAGTCTGCACCGCGCGTCGGGGATGTTCTTAGCGACATTATAAATATAAGCAGTGTGTCATAGCACCTGGAAGGAGCATGATCCGCATGAAAGTGCGTGCAAGTGTCAAAAAGATCAGTCCTGACGATAAGATCGTCTGGCGGAAAAGCCGTGGCCGTGGTGGCCAGGCTAAGCTGTATGTTATTAACAAGTTAAAGCCAAAGCACAAGCAGCGGCAGGGTTAAAATATATATGGCACGAATTTCCGGGGTAACCATACCTACCGAAAAACAAGTCTGGGTTTCTCTTACGTATGTATATGGCGTAGGGCCTAAGACCAGTTATAGTATCCTTGAGGCTGCAAAGGTCGAACCGACAGTCCGCGTCAAAGACCTCACTGACGCAGAAATTGGAAGGATCCAAGATTATATTAACGAGCACTGTAACGTAGAAGGCGAGCTGCAACGTGTTGTAGCCGGCAATATCAAGCGGCTGAAAGATATCAATTCTTATCGTGGTTTGCGCCACAAGAATAATCTGCCATCACGTGGCCAGCGCACTAAGACAAACGCTCGTACCCGCCGGGGCAAAAAGACTACCGTGGGTGGCACTGCTAAAAAAGTAGCATCGAAGACTTAGGATGAGGTTATAAAGATATGGCAGAAGTAACTACTACAGCAAAGAAGAAGAAAACAAAGCGCTCAGTACCAGTTGGGCAAGTGCACGTACTAGCGACATTCAACAATACGATAATCACCTTTAGCGACCCGCAGGGCGGCGTGTTAAGCGCTGCCAGTGCTGGCGGCTGTGGTTTCCGTGGCTCGAAGAAGGGCACTGCCTATGCGGCGCAGGTTGCTGCCGATAAGGCTGGCCAAATTGCCCGGCAACTTCATGGCTTCTCTAAAGCAGAAGTATTCATTAAGGGTGTCGGCCTCGGACGGGATGCAGCTATCCGCACACTTGTTGCCCTTGATATTCAGGTAGAGACTATTAAAGACGTTACCGGTGTCCCACACGGTGGTGTACGTCCACGTAAGGCACGTCGGATTTAAGGGTGAGAGGTAATTAGATATGGCACGAGATACTCACTCAATCGTAAAAATGTCACGGCGCGAAGGCTATGCGCTGCACCCGAAGGCACACAAAGCCTTAGCTAAGCGTACGACTCCTCCTGGCCAACAGGGTACCGGCCGTCGTCCGGCAAAAGCCAGCCAGTACAGTCTGCAGCTTCGCGAGAAACAAAAGGTTAAACGCCTGTACGGCCTTTTAGAACGCCAATTCAGCAACCTGATGAAAGAGTCAGGTCGCAAACAAGGTCAGGCAGGTGAAGTGCTTTTGCAGCTTCTTGAGCGTCGTGCTGACAACGCAGTTTACCGTGCTGGTTTTGCTCCGTCACGCCGTGCTGCCCGCCAGCTGGTGACACACGGCCACTTTACGTTGAACGGGCGTCGCATTGATATACCATCTGTGCGTCTTAAGCCTGGCGATGAGCTTACGGTCCGTGAGCACAGTAAAGGTACGGAATATTTCAAGAAAATTGATGACGTAAGTCCTGCGCCAAATACATTTCCAGGCTGGCTGAAGGTTGACCGCAAGAAGATCAAGCTTATCGTTACTGGATTGCCTGCACGTACAGAAGCTGAACCAGATATCAATGAACAACTAATAGTAGAATATTACTCACGCTAAGGGAGGATGAGTTAGATGTCAAAAATGATCCACACACCCGGTCTCGTTCATGTTGACGACCACAGTACTACGTCAGCTACATTTGTAGTTGAGCCACTGCACAGTGGGTATGGTATGACCCTTGGCAACAGTATGCGCCGTGTCTTGCTTTCGAGTATTGCCGGTAGCGCAGTTACAAGCTTTAAAGTTGAAGGCGTAACCCACGAATTCACTACTGTTAAAGGCGTCAAAGAAGATGTCGTAGACATAATGTTGAGCCTTAAGGGTATCCGTTTTCGCGTCTATGGCAATGAACCGCAAAGCTTGCGTATTACCAAGAAAGGTAAAGGCATCGTTAAGGCTAAAGACATTCAGGTAAACGCGGATGTCGAAGTTGTTAACCCAGACCATGTTATTGCTACCATCGATGACGATAAAGCCGAGCTAGTTATTGACTTAGTTGTTGAAACCGGTCGTGGCTACCGCACCGCTGAAGAAGGTGCCGTCAGGAAAGCCAGCGACATGATAGCTGTTGACGCAATCTTCAGTCCTATAGCCCGTGTGCGCTATAAAGTAGAGAATACACGGGTAGGCCAGATGACCGATCTCGACAAGCTGCTCATTACTGTTGATACTGATGGCTCAGTAACACCGCGTGATGCCTTTGAAGAGGCATCAGCGATCCTTGTCAATCAGTACACGGCGCTTGCCGGCAAAACAAGAGTGGAAGCCAGCGAACAACACGCTGCAGATGACCACCAGAACGTAGGTAGTGCTGCCAACGAAGGCGACGAACCTACTGCACTGAACACTCCGATTGAAGATCTGAACCTGTCAGCGCGCACTACGAACGCACTCATTAATAACGACATACACAAGATTAAAGACCTATTCTCTTTGAGTGACGCAGAACTACGTGACTTAAAGGGCTTTGGGAACAAAGCGCTCGAAGAAGTTAAAGAGAAATTGGCGGAGCTGGAGCTTTAACATGCATCGTCATCAATACAAAGGCCGGAAACTGCATCGCGAGCGCGACCAGCGTGAAGCCTTGGTGAAAGGCCTGGCAGACTCACTTATCAAGTATGAATCAATTGAGACGACCCTTCCTAAGGCCAAAGAAGTGGTGCCTTACGTCGAGAAACTGATAACGAAGGCAAAAAAAGGTGGCTTAAGTTCAAGGCGCCAGATTATCAGCGATTTACAGACCATAGAAAGTGCCCATAAGCTTGTTGATGAACTGGCTCCTAAAATGAAGGGCCGCAACAGTGGCCATCTACGGATTGAGAAGAACCGTACCCGCCGGGGTGATAATGCGCAATTAGCCCGCATTAGTTTTGTTGACGACCTGAAGGAAGCTCCTGTAGCTAAACCGTCGCTAAGCGAGGCTCCAAAGAAACCGGCAACAACTAAGAAAGCACCTGCTAAAGAGGCGACTACTCCGAAAAAGGCGGCTAAATAATGAAAACCTATAGCGCGAAACCTGTTGATGTTACTCGTCAGTGGTACGTTATTGATGCTTCAGAAATGCCACTGGGCCGTGTTGCCACCGTAATTGCTAAACTGCTTCTTGGTAAAGGCAAACCGATGTTTACAAAGCATATTGACGTGGGTGATTACGTAGTAGCTATCAATGCTGCCAAGGTACAAGTTACTGGTGACAAGATGGACACAAAAATGTACTATCGTCACAGTAGTTTCCCGGGCGGACTGAAAGAATCCACGATGCGTGAAGCGCAAGCCAAGGACCCAACCTATGCTTTGTTCCACGCAGTCCGTGGCATGCTCCCCGTAAACAAGCTGCGTGATGGACGTTTGGATCGCCTCAAAATCTATCCTGACGCAGAACATACCCATGAAGCCCAAAAGCCCAGAACGATTTCAGTTAAAGATTTGAAAGGCAGTAAGTAGATATGACAGCCAGCCATCAATATTTTTATGCTATAGGCCGGCGCAAGAGCTCTACTGCCCGTGTACGCTTGCAAAGTGGTAAAGGGACCGTTACGGTTAATGGCAAGCCTGCTCCTGAATATTTTTCAGGCAGTGAATTCCTCTTGCATGAGCTAAACAAGCCGTTTGCAGTTTTGCAACAGGAGAATAAGTTCGACATCAGCGCCGTTGTTACGGGCGGTGGTCATGCTGGCCAGATTGATGCAATTCGTCTGGGTATTGTCAAAGCACTCGTTCTTATGACTCCCGACGTTAAGAGTACGCTCAAACGCGCTGATCTTCTGAGCCGCGATCCTCGAGAGAAAGAACGCAAGAAGTTCGGCCTTAAAGGCGCCCGCAAACAGCGTCAGTTTACCAAACGCTAAAATAGTTTCAAAGCTGTGCTACATGAAAGGCTAAGAGTGCCCTTTCTTTCCTATTGAAGAAGTAGAGGAAATACAGGATACTATAACCAATGAGCAAACCGGTAATTCTAACTGGTCTACGGGCAAATAATGACCTAACTATTGGCAACTATTTAGGCGCACTTTTACCTATGATTGATATGGCTAGGACCAAGGCCGGCGATTATCAGGTCAACCTCTTTGTGCCCGATCTGCACAGTTTTACGACGCCCATTGACCATAGCCAGCTTCAGAATCGGATTATGCATAATCTCAAGCTGTTTGTGGCAGCAGGACTGCCCATTGATCATGAGAATGTCTATGTGTACCGGCAAAGCCATATCCCTGCACATTCTGAGCTAACGTGGATATTGGATTGCTTTACTGGTTTTGGTGAAATGTCACGCATGACACAATTTAAAGATAAATCCGCAAAATTACATGATGACCGTGTTAGTGTGGGCTTGTTCAACTATCCGGTATTAATGGCAGCTGATATTCTCTTATATGGGGCTAGTTATGTCCCGATAGGCGACGATCAGACCCAGCATCTGGAATTTACCCGTGGTATTGCAGAGCGCATGAACAATCAGTTCGGCCAGCTCTTCACTGTACCGTTACCTGTTCCAAAGCAGCATGAGTTCTTTGGTAAAGACCAGGGTTTGCGCATCCGAGACTTAGTAGACCCCAGTAAGAAAATGAGCAAGAGTGATGATACTGGCAAGGGTGTGATATTCCTTTCTGATACCCCAGACACTGCTACGCGTAAAATTATGAACGCGACAACGGACAGCCTAGGTCATATTACATTTAACACTAAGGAGCAAGCAGGAGTAGCTAATTTACTGCAAATACTTGCTCTCATAAGTGGGAAGAGTCAAGAGGTGGTTATTGCTGAGTGGGAAGGTCAATCTAGCTATGGCACACTCAAACAAGCTGTCGCTGAGGCTGTTGCCAATTTCCTGGGTAATTTCCAGGCCACGCTAGCAGGCGTTAACGAACAAAGCTTAATTGACAAGCTCGAAGCAAGCGAAGAAGCTATGCGGAAGGTAGCGGCTGGGACCTTGTCAAAGGTCCAGCAAGTTGTGGGTTTGAGGCCCTAGGTGTTGGTAATCGCATGAGGGCAGTTGTCGCAGAAAGTCAGAACGGGCAGCGGCTGGACGTATTTGTTGTCACCGTTTTACCACGTTTGAGCCGTGCATTTGCGCAGAAGCTTTGCGATAGTGGCAAAGTGGCTGTCAACGGTACTGCAACAAGGGCTGGCCGCAAGGTTAAACAAGGTGATGATATCGGAATTGATTACGATATCAGTGAATTTGATAGCGTGCCGGTGATAGATTTGCCCGTCATGTATGAAGACGATAACTGTGTGGTTGTTAATAAACCTAGAGGCGTACTGACGCATACCCAGGGAGCCTTTAAAGCTGAGGCAAGCGTAGCCTCGTTTTTACGTACTCGCGTACACGAAGCGGACGGTTGGAAAGATGATGGGCGTGCTGGCATAGTTCACCGGTTGGACCGGGCTACAAGCGGTGTCATTATTGGAGCCAAGCATAAAAGTGCTTTAAGCTTCCTGCAAAAACAGTTTGCCCAGCGGAAAGTTAGGAAAGCCTATATAGCAATAGTTGAAGGACACCTCAAGCGGCAAGAAGCAATCATTGACATGCCGATTGAGCGAAATCCAAAAGCTCCGGCTACTTTTCGCGTTGGTGCTAACGGTAAACCCGCGGTAACTCATTACAAAGTACTTAAAAAGAACCCGGCTGCAAGTCTTGTTGAGCTAAAGCCAGAGACCGGACGCACCCACCAACTACGGGTGCATATGAGTTACATAGGCCACCCCATAGTTAACGACCCCCTTTATGGCCACGGTATGCATGGAGAACGATTGTACCTGCATGCTTTGAGCCTAGAAATAACTTTACCAAGCCATGAACGCAAACTCTTTACGGCGGCCATACCTGATGAATTTGCGGACTATATGGATATGTAATGAAACAATTACTCTTACACAAGCGTACTCATGACCAGGTTGGGCAATTTATTGCGCGGCCCAGTCATGCCTTGCTGCTTGTGGGCAGCAGTGGCATAGGGAAGACGTATGTAGCCCGATATATTATTGAAGCTGTCTTGCAACTGGGTGATGGCACTCTGTCAAAATATCCTTATTTCTCTACTATAACAGGAGATAAAGGGAGCATCTCAATTGATGTTATACGGGATTTAAGACGTGCTATGCAGCTTAAGACAATTGGTGATCGTCCTTTCCGCCGGGCTGTCCTAATTGAGCATGCCGAAACCCTTACTCCAGAGGCTCAAAACGCATACCTAAAGCTTTTAGAAGAACCGCCAGCTGACACGGTCATGATACTAACTACAGCAAGCAGGCGGACGTTATTGCCAACTATACTTTCACGCGTACAGGTAGTAACCGTTTACGTTCCGGACGAACAGGACGTAAAGCGTTTCTTTGCTACATTGGGTAAAGACACTCTTGCTATCGAACAAGCCTATTTTTTAAGTGGAGGTATGCTGGGGCTAATGACTGCGCTACTGTCCGGTAGCGAAGAACATCCTTTGCTTTCAGGTGTTACTGCGGCAAAAGAGATACTGCAAAAGAAATTATTCGAACGGCTGGTGATGGTTGAAGGTATGAGCAAACAAAAGGATGAAGCTAAATGTACACTTGAAGCTTTGCAGCACATTGCCCAGACTGGTATACAACAAGCGGTGAAAAAGGATGACGCGGCCAAGCTTAAGCAGTGGCACCGCATCCTTAAAGCTTCCACCGAAGCTACACATGCGTTGAACAATAGTGCCAATATTAAATTGGTACTGAGTGACCTGATGCTGCGGATATAATAAACACTTGTTACTAAGATGTCTGATATAATGAAGGACGGGTATGTTAGAAATGACTATTGTTGCAGCGTTTGGGTTATTGGCCTTTCATAACACGAAGGTCCGAGAAGATGGCCTCACAATCGCTTCGCGCAAGATTGGTGACCGCCTAGGAAAACTTTGGGATATTGCACACCAGGGTATGCGTGAGAACCGTTTTCTAAGAGCCGAGAAGGCTCTTTTGACTATTCTGAAAATTGATGAGCGCAATGCCGCGGCTTATAACCGTTTAGGAATCCTCTATGCCAAACAAAAAGAATATCGCGACGCAATCGATTGTTTTGAAATCGCCAGTAGTATTGACGCAACACCATCCAGCTTGCATAACTTAGGGCTCATATATTATGAGACTGAGAATTATCCTAAGGCTGCAATTGCCTTTGAGCAGGCCCTTAAGCTAGAAGATAATCTCGCTGCTAGGCACGTTGCGTATGCCAAGGTACAGGAAAGGCTAGGTAACGAGAAGCTCATGTTCCAGGCACTGGACCGGGCAGTGGAACTCGAAAAGAATAAAGAGACACTTACCTTACTTCACAAAGCGTACCTGGACCGAGGCTTGTCGGCCGAAGCCGATATGGTTGAGCAACGGTTAAAAAAACTTATTGTACCGTCTGGCAAACCAAAACGCATGATGCGCCCGCGTCGAGTCGTGGTGTAACATTCCAACAGATTGCTGTACATCATTTATTTTGGTAAACTTACATTTGTTCTGGCATGAAACATCCGCTTTCGCTGGATAGCGAACAGCGACTACGGTTTTTCTCAGCGCGCCGGATATGGAGTAAATCCGCATATCGGGCTGTTTTCCCTTAGAACGGTGTGCCGATGTAGCTCAGTTGGTAGAGCAGCGGTTTTGTAAACCGCGGGTCGCAGGTTCGATCCCTGTCGTCGGCTCCAAAATAAGGTATAGTATACCTAACATGCAGGGATAGTGAAGCGGTCAAACACGGGTGACTGTAAATCATCTGGCTCAGCCTTCGGGGGTTCGAATCCCTCTCCCTGCACCAAGACCTAGTAGAGTAAGTCAAGTTCGATGCACGGTGTACGGAGTTCCTCGCTTCAATACCGCATAGATGCGGTTAATCATCTTGTGTACCACGACGATCGTCGATGGAGTGTGGGCTTTGCCCGCACTCCTTTTTCGTTCGTAGACAGCATGCAGTTCCGGATCGTAGCGCCGGGCACTGTTGGCCGCAATAAACAATACCCGCCGGAGTTCTGGCGAGCCCCTTTTGGTGAGTTTGGTGTTGCGTTTCAGGCTGGTACCGCTCTGCTTTACCTTCGGATCGAAACCAGCAAAGGCAATGAGTTGGCGGCTGCTGGGAAACTGGCTAATTGAACCAATCTCCGCTAGTACACTAGTAGCGACAAGCGGACCGACGCCGACAATGCTTTGGAGTAATTGGACATCGGTCTGGTCGACCAGCTCAGTCGCCATTGACCGAAGATTTGTCGCTAATGCATCTAGGCAGTCAAGCGCTGGTTGGAAGCTGGTACTTGATTCACCGTCAAGCGCAACAGCTGCTAGGAACTGCTGTTGCAGTGCCAGTGCCTGGTACTGCTGCGTAATCTTGGTGGCGAGGCGGACATACAGTTTCGCCAGTGACAGATCTTGTATGGTGGCCGTCCTGCCTTCACCGCGCAGCGTGAGCCGGGCGATGCCAACGGCATCGTCGCGGTCAGTCTTGCGACCCCGAATGGTTGCACGGATATATTGTTTCATGATGATGGGGTTCAGTATCTGCAGCTGTAACCAAAGCTGCAGACAAGTTCGGAGCAGCACCAAATGGTACTGTCCGGTGGCCTCACAGCCAATAACGAGCTTCGGATGCCTGGCGTGTATACGCTTCAGCAGTGCCGAGATGGTGCGGGGGTTGTTGGCAACCACGTAGTGGTCTGCTACCTGCCCGGAACGGTTTACGAGTGCACCGTCCAGGGTATTTTTACTCACGTCAAAACCAAGAGTGAACATAGTTGTACCTCCTTTGCTTACGTACTGCATCTGTTAAAGAAAGAGAGAAGAAGAGAGAAACCGGAGATGCACCCGTCTCCCCACTGGTGCTAGACTATACATAGGCTTGTTGGTAATACGAGTCACGACACTCAACCTAGCAGTAATGCCCGAGCCTGACAGAGGAGACGAGACGCTTGGCTCATGGGCTACGATCCCAAAACATAAGCTACTCGCTCTCCTCTTCTAGTGTAGACCTGACGGTCTACACTTCGTACGATTCAAGCATGAGCGCTAAAGACGTATAAAACTTTTTCCGTTACAATGTATCAGGTAAAATGAAATCGATAGTTTCGGCTAATAACGACCGTCCTTACCATATCGCTATAACTGCTGGTTTAATAGCAATTATTCCACTGGGATTACTTTGGCTTGTTGCAAGTATGTATATTTATTTCGCTGCAGGTGGTGACCTTGGAGGCCTAGGCGCAGGAGCAAAAGCCGGCGATGCGTCTTGGCAAGTCCCTGCGAATATATTTATTAGCATTATTGTAATGATCCTTGATGCTTTAATAATCATCGGCATTTACAAGTGGTCAAATAGAAAATTAAATTCCGTTTCAAACAAAGTCGTTTTACCAAGGAAGTTGATCATAACAGCAATTATCCTACCAGCTCTTCCTTTTCTTGCTTTGTATATTAACGGCTACTACATAGACAACAGGTCGGGTGTGTTCAATCCATATACACAAACTTGCAAGGACTCTGGGTATAGGGGTGCTAGAGGTGATAGTTGTGTCGAATAGAGTTATACTGTCGTAGTAATCAAACTTCTAACTTCATATATAATGCTGCACCAAATCACTTCAGGCGAAGTGCTTTTTGTTTGGTATGATGATTAAATGAAACACCTTGTTGCTCCCTCAGTGAATGTATTCGTTATTAATGGCTCTGAGGTACTACTAGGTAGGCGCGCAAATACAGGTTGGATGGATGGGCATTTATGCCCACCAGGAGGTCATGTTGAGAAGGGCGAGACTCCAGTCATTGCGATGATAAGAGAGATTGAAGAGGAGCTAGGCGTAAGCGTAAAGTCAGAAGATCTAGAAATTTTGTGCGTGGCCGCACGTAATACTTCGCCTACTGAATATGTCGCATACGAATTTATAATCCGAGATAAAAATTATCAGTTAAAGAACGCGGAGCCAGAAAAGTGCAGTGAACTAGTATGGGTACAATTAGATAATTTGCCTGATGACGTCATCGACCACTTTGAGCAAGTCATTAAAGAAGGAATTATTGGCAAAAAGCCATACCTTGAGCTAGGATATTAATTCTAACTTCGTCTAGAATACTGCACACCCTTGCACAGCCCTTGTTCCTAAAGTATAATATCTATTCAATAACCTTCAGTACAACACATGAGTGATCAAAACTTTAGAAGACAGTTGGCGTATAAAGACCGAGGAGAACTAGCCTACCTTATACGTTCTAGTAGAAACACGCTGCCAGGAAAAAATATTCGGATTAGCAGGGACGTTATAGGAGATAAGAGTTGGATTGGGCTGGCTGCTCTGCGACTGAGCGAGTCACGAGGAATTTTCTGTGCAGATAAAATGAGTCATGTTAAGCCGCAGGTAGCTTTGATTAACAAGAGAGAGACAGCCAAACTCTTTCAGCACGCCGATATTGGTAATATAGAGAACGTAGCGCAACGCTTAAGCCCTCATCTCAAAGTTAACTTTAGCAAAATTGTGGAGCTAGAGGTTGGCGGTATTGCCCTTTACGGCAGGGGAGAAGAGCCCTTCATAGGTATTAGATTTCGGGGCACTCAGCTTGAAGAGGAGCGGCGCGAATTGCAAGATATAATCTGCGGAATAACCAACAATACAAATTATCGATGGCCACACGCAGAGCCACATCTTTCCCTTGCAAAGGCTTCCTTCATTGCTAATGATATTCAAATTGGGGAGCTGCTTGAAGGTTACTTACCTAAAACGGTGAGGTTGAACCCAGCAACGATAACTCAGTTCAGGTAAGCAAAGCAGCAAGTCCAAAGTTAGTTCTGCTACTCTTGCCGACATAGACTTTAGTACTACAATCTGCTATCATTTACCCTTATCATTGCCGTTGTAGCTCAGTGGTAGAGCACCTCCATGGTAAGGAGGGGGTCTCGGGTTCAAATCCCGACAACGGCTCCAGCATTTAGGAATTTGAACCTGGTGGTACAATAGAGCTATGGCACAACGTCTATATCGTTCTCGAAGAAACAAGGTTATTGCCGGTGTGTGCGGTGGGCTTGCTGATTACTTTAATCTAGATCCTGTAATTGTGCGCGTCATTTTTGCCTTGCTACTAGTGCCTGGCGGCCTTCCTGGCTTTATACCATACGTTATTATGTGGGCTGTGGTTCCTCAGGAACCAGCTACGGACGCTTGATAAATACAACTCAATCTGTTACTATCAATAGATTGTTGCAGTAAAAGGCTTTATACAAAATGGCTAAAAAGAGTGATAGACGCAAGCTTGTCGGTCTGGTCAGTGAAGAATCTGGCGAGCGTATGTATTATACGAGCAAAAATAGTCAGAATACCCCTGATAAACTACAGCTACGCAAATACAGCAAAAGATTACGCAAGCATGTTCTATTCGTGGAAACCAAAAAGAACCTAGGTCGCAACGTTGTAAAAGGTCGTAAGTAAACGCTCTAACTTAACCATTAGCGCTTGGGTTTACTGCGAGATATAAACATTATGGACCGGGAGGATGGAGAAGTGCACGTAGGTGTCCGGAAACCTTGGAAGCCATTACTCTGCGGACCTCGCTACTCGAATGGTGCCTGTAGAATAAAACTAGCTTATCCCGCTGCTTTATTCATATCTAGGATCGTATTAAGTAACTCTGCGTGACTCCATACCAGAGGAGTTACCGAAACGACAAAACCAGTATTTGGGTCTACCTGTTCGGAGAGCATGCCGCTAGGTAAAGCGTGCGAAATGGTCCAATCAACATAGTGACGGGCACGATCTAACTCCTTGGTTCGGACGTAGTACTGGGCAAACCATAGTGTGGTAATATGCCACGGGTTTCCCAGGTACGCATGGTCAACGGCAAAATAATTGTCATGCTCATAGCGAACCGAACCACCAGAAGGTGTCTGATCAAGGAGCACTTGTTGCATCGTATGTAAAGATTGTTTAATATAGTCAGCGCCAATAGCTTGCGGCCAAAACATCATGGAACCGTATAAGCTCGATACATCCAACGTATTGTCGAAGACTAGTGAGTTATCTTGTTGCAGGAGGAAGCCTTTTCGGAAAGCCTGGCGTTTGTCATCGAAGAAAACCCGGCTGTTGTCTAAAATTTCAGCGGCTACGTTGCGCCAGTGTACTGCGTCATCGGGATACTCAAATTCTTCTGCGAAGTCAGCAGCTACCAGAAGTGCCTGATAGACGACAGCTGTTGTGTAGGTAGAGGTCAGAAACTTTTCTTCCCACAGGTCATAACTGGCATGGGGCAGTTTTGTCTGGCCGTCAATAAACGAGCACATGAAGTTAGCTGCTGGTTGAACCAATGTGCTATACAAACTGTACACAAAGTCACGGTCCTTAGAGTAATCATAATATTCTCCAAGCATATACAGTACAATTGCAGTCTCATCTTCCTGGATCGCAAGCTCCTTGTGGTTGCCGTGGAGTAACGGGTGCCAGGTACTGCCTATGGCTCTGTCTGGCTGATACTTGTGCATAAGGTAGCCGTCGTCAGTCAGAATGTCGCGACAGAATTCAAATACTTTACGAGGCTCGTCCCGATAGCCAAGCCGGATAAGCGGCCAAATTGCATATGCTGCGTCGCGCGGCCATACATAGCTGTAGTAGTCACGTCCGTAGTTATAGATAGATGAATCACAACTGGCGACGATACCGCCCCGCTTATCGCAGTGGGCTTTAATGACCATTAAAGATTTTTTGGCAATAGTAGCATATTTTTCATCCAGGGCCTGGAGTGTGCCAGAGGCTGTAGCCAACCACGTTTGCCAGTACTGCCTGGTCATTTCTAAACGGCGTTCTATGCCCTCACTGAGGAATTGATGATGAATCTTCTCAGCGGTAAACTGTGAATCGGCTGCGATGATCCAGTAATCAATACGGGTCGCTTCGCCACTATTCAAATCGCAGGAAAAACGTAATACCGAATCCACACCACCGTGCTCAATGGGATTATTAGAAAGCTCACCATCCTCGGCATCGCGGTACGTACCTTCTTTACCCTCTATAGCGTAGCTGCCAATAGCAAATTGATCGTGGGGTTTGTTATCGCTGTCCTGGCCGTAAATGAGAAGGGCGCAGCGGCCTTTGTAATCCAATATGTAGTTCTCATCTGGAACGAACATGGCTGTGTCGGCCCGTCCGGCGCGGGAGATTTGAAATACTTGGTGCAGGAACAGCCGTATCTCCCGATGTCGGGAAGAGTTATTGCACACGGTAATTCTTCTACAGAAAGCGTTCGATGCATTATCGACGAAATCCGTTAAACGTAACTCCACTTCAGTAGCTCTATGGACCGCAGTAATCTTACTAATAAGGGCATCGGGGTCAAAATCTACACTTATCTGCCAGCTATCATCGTCGAGCCAACTAAATGTACCATCTACCCATACACCAATTTTGTGGCGCATACTACGTGCATTAGTAAGATTGTCCAAGCCTACGTATGGGTAATAAAAATCGTGTACTAAACCGTACCTATCAAGGCCGACAGTTAGGCTACCATTACCGAGCATGACCGGTCTGCCTTGGCTCATACAGTAATACCCTTCTCTGTTAAGCGATAGCGGATGTCGTGGTATACGTTCATAAACGCAATAAATGCATCATAGGGATTTTCGTAAGGGCTAAAGTAAGCATGAATGTCACCGTCGTTAAACCATTTCGTACACATGTAGTAGTAATGATCTGAAGTCTGTAGTTTACGCCAATCCTCGATAAGAACCAAATCGCTGGTGCTTAGAATCTTATCTTCGAGCGCGTACAGCCCACGGATAGCTGATGTTTGCATACCATTACCAATCCACGCACTTAAATCGCGCTCAGTATCGGCCCAGGTTATAGTGTTTGGTGTGTCTATGTAGTCTGCTGGCTGGTAGCTATCAATAGCTTCGCTGATTGTCATAAAAGAGTTGCCCCTTGCTCTAAGCCATTCTGTAGGCAAGTGGTTCAGAAAGTCAAAGATACCAGATTCTTGCCATTGGTGCTCCCCGAAGGTTTCGTAATCCATGAACAGGTTAAATACTTGGGCATCGTGAGTGTCGTTCAGCCAGCCGCTGAATTTGTCCGCAGTCAAGGGCCAACCATTCCAGTTACGGTCTCCAAAGCGAAACGCTATGTCGTCGCTCAAGCGGTAATTCTTCATTAGTAGGCGTATATTGTCAGTATATGCAGGTCTGTACACAAAGTTGGCGCTGCGCCACCCAAGTATCTTATCCCAGCCTTCTGCCAGAATGCCCTTATACCCAGCTTTGTCAGCCCAATAGGCAAGATCATTATTGTACGCAAGCTCCGTATTACGGAATACCTTGGGTGTCTGACCGAATACTGCCTGGACTTTGCGCTCGTGCATCTTTACTTGCATTTCGAATTCCTGGCGTGAATAAAAAAAGGCCAGGCTGTGATGGTAGGTCTCTCCTACAATTTCAACACGACCTGTATCTGTGAGGTCTTTAAATGATTGCAGGACGTGAGGGGCCCACTTCTCAAGCTGCTCAATCACGGTGCCTGTTACAGACATACTGATACGAAACTCCGGATGGTCTTGTAAAAGTTGCAAAAGCCGTTGGTTTGTAGGCAGGTATGACTTTTCTGCGACCTTATGCAGAGTACGCTCATTACTTGTAGCATCTTCATATGGCGCATCAAAGTAGTTATGTTGGTTGGCAATGTCGAATACCGTATAATGTCGCACGCGGAACGGTTGGTGGACGTGAAGGTACAGGACTATCGCTTTACTCATGCCGTAGCCTTTGCAACATGTTGGCCGTAAATGTTGAGGCACTTAGTGGCTGATTTATCCCAACTGTAATTGGTATACTCACGGTACGAGTTAGCATGTAGTTCGTTCCGCAGCTCTGGACTACGTATCACAGCAAGCATTTTATTGGCCATTTCGTCCACGTCCCAGAAGTCTGCTTGAAGGGCATTATGGATCATTTCAGAAACGCCGGACTGCTTGCTTAACAGTACTGGCGTACCGTATCCAATCGATTCAAGTGCGGTAATCCCGAACGGCTCAGAAACAGAGGGCATGACAAACAGATCAGCTACTGCATACGCATCACGGTAGTGCTTGCCCCGTTGGAATTCGGCAAACAGCACATGGGTGCCAATGCCTAAATCACCAGACAAACCTACAAGCTCATTCCTTTGTTCGCCAGAACCCACAATCAGCAACATGGTCTTGGGTTCACGTTCAATAACAAGCCGGAAGGCCTTTAAGAGGTTTGGCAGGCCTTTCTGAATAGTCAGTCTCCCCACATTGGCAATTACCTTGTAGCCGTGACCCTTCAGTGCTGACAGGTATGTATAAGCGTTAACACCACTATCAGGGATCAAACCAGTAGGATCAAAGTGATTGTGGATAATATCGATCTTACCGGCTGGAACAGCATATTCACGGACAATTGCATCTTTGGTGTGCTGGCTCACGGCAACTATGCGATCGGCAACCAGTAACGCTAAAGCTTCAATCTCTCGCACTAAAGGGTTGCCGCCGTGTTCATGGCCCGATCTGTCTGCTTCAATAGAGTGAAAATGTACAATGAGCGGTTTACCGGTTAGCATCTTTGCCTTAATACCTGCCCGGCATGTTAACCAATCATGCGCATGTATAACGTCAAACTCAGCAAGCTGCACGATACGCCCAATAGCCTGTTCGTATATAGTCGACTGACCGAAAAGATCAACCCACTCTATTTCACCGGTTGACTTAACATATTTGAAACTATCATACGCCATGCCAGCCTTAATAACTTTTTCCACGTCTTGCGGATGGGCGGCGTTGATGTGCATAAAATCAATACTACTGAAATCGGCGGTATAGGGAAGAACAAATTCGATGTCAGCACCCTTTTTTGAGAGTGCTTTACAGAGCTGATAACAGGCTACACCAAGGCCGCCACTGTTATGAGGTGGCAACTCCCACCCAAGCATCAATATCCTCATGTATAATCTTGCCCAGCGTTTAGTTTCTCTATGGCCATATTATATCTTTAAGTGAGGACTAAGCACAACCGATTCTGCACTATTTGCGCTCAGCTTTAAATAGGTTTGGCTAGCAGTCGTTCAAGCGCTAAATCGTATGCGGCCTGTTTAAGAGAAAGATGCTTTTCATCAGCACGCTTGAGCATTTGGTCACTCGCAGCCGTGAGTATTTCTGTAAGCAGGTGGTTTATCTTGTGTTCCTTCCAATGCTGACCACTATTATTCTGCTGCCATTCGAGGTATGACACTATTACCCCGCCGGCGTTGGCAATAACGTCCGGTAGAATGGTTTTATTTTTAGCAAGCAGTTTAGCTTCGGCAGACTTGCTGATTGGACCGTTGGCAAGCTCAACAATAATACCCGCTCGTACGTCGTCAATATTCATGTCCGTCACAGAGTCTTCCAAGGCAGCCAATACCAGGATATCAGCCTTAACGGAGGTTATCTTATCGCGAGGTTCTGGGATTATACCTTGCAGGTCTTGCAGTAATTCTGGCCGGGGTATGCCGGCATTAGCAACAACGGTGCTCGTAACATCAATCCCCTGGCTGCGGATCCAAGTATTACGGCTATTGGATATAGCAATAAGGCTAAAGTTCGGATACTGCTC
>JBGTMJ010000044.1:0-7105 GCA_041743655.1 Saccharimonadales bacterium (SeqCode)
CCCTGACCCACCTACACATTGAAACTACCCATCCGGAAGAACAGCAGGCCGGCGTAAGCTGGCCTGCTGTAGTAGTTCATGCCAGATTCGGAAGAAGCTGAGCTGTTTCTTGGGATGAGTCGTGTGCCTGTGTCTCACGGTGTCTTTGGTTGTCTGCCAAGCGAACAAGATCGCTACGCTGGCAAAGCTGAGTAGTACTTGCAGGCTTTGCCAGCGGGTGAAGCGGACACGGCGTAAGCCGAGTCCGCTCTTCCAGTCCCGGAAGGTCTCTTCAATCTCAAAGCGGTGGTAGTAGAGCTTGGCAATCTGCTGCGGTGTGCTTGTCTGGTCGTTGGTGGCAATGGCCCAGGGGGCCAGTGCCATGCTCTGTTTCTGTTTCTTTGTGCTGGTGGTCGTCACCACCAACCGAAAGGCGAGTCCTCTCCACCGAACTTGATGGCTACCTTCTGGCAGATCACGGACATACCACACACCCAGACGGTTACCAGACAGGAGTATCTCCATTCGGAAGTCATCCCGCATGCGGATGTAGCTGTTGCCCTTGCGAGCAAACAGCGTACCAAGCAAACGCTTGTTGCCAAAGCCTCGGTCAAAGACCAAAGCAGGCGGCAACGCCGCCTGCTGGTCAATGTCTGCGACCAACTGTAGTACTGCGTCGTACTGGTCTCCGCCAGTCTCTTGTTTCCATGCCTGGTAGGCCGCCTTATGGCGGCAGTACCCGGCATGGTTACGCTTCATACCTTGCGTGTTGGAGGTCAATGCCTCTAACGCCCATGGTAAGGCCCGGCCTTTGCCCGTCTGCAATGCGGCAACCAGTACAGCCACCCCGCCAAAGTTACTGAAGTCCACATTGAGCACGCTTTTGCTGTCCAGTGGCAGAGTCCGCTGGACAGCGGACATGAGGAGTGACGCGAGTCTCCCATGCCGCAGCAAACGATACATGCGCATCTCACCGGCAAAACGCTGCCGGGATGCCATGCGGGCATTGGCGTTACAGCTCACAAAAGGCAAAGCTACAAGGGCTCGCATGCCAAAGGCAGCGAGCCCACAAAGCTTCTTTGGCAGGCTGCCAAGCAACTGACATTGCATGGCAGCAGTCCGTTGTTTTACACTGGTGTGTGAGAACACAGATGACATTTGTTTCTCGCTTTCTTGTTTGTTTTAGATGACACTACAAGCATACAAGAACAAGAAGACACCCGGCTAACGCCGGGTGTCTTTGGTTGGATGGAGGTAATGTGTAGGTGGGTTAGGGTCCGTCCTTGTATCCCCGATTCATCTAAGCTCGGCAGCTTAATACAACGATCAGGAGTCCTGGCGACGCTTCCGAGTCCCGTACTCCTCTACTAACATCCCTGAGATAAGAAATGAAAAAGCTAGAGTAACAGGGAGAGACACACCTGTTATTGTACCAATAAGCATACCATCTCCCGCTCCTCTCAAGGTATTTTCAAGCCGACCCTGTCCTTCGTCAGCGTAAATCTTGCGATCCTCTTTTTCATCATCACGGAGCCTTTGAGCCGTATCTATACTACTATCTATAGCTGCAGAAGATTTTCCTTGACACAAACTGTAGGGTTTAAGCGCACTGATAAGTTCTTTCGTTTCCAGGAAGCCAACGCGTCCGCCGGTAACCACACTAGTCCGGCAATCCTCGGAAAGCTTAGCAAGAGCTTTTTTATCAGAGGCCACTTCGGCTTGGGTGCGCACTGCTTGTCCCGCTCCCTGGTACCCACCAACCCCAAGCCCTATCATCCCACCAACAATAATTGAAAACGCAAACGTAGGCGGTATAACATCCTTATCAGCAAGAAAGTCGCCAAGCTCGTATAACAGAGAAGATATAGGGCTGCCTCTACTTCGTTTAGGTTTTATTCCTTCTGTTTTCATAGTTTGCCCAAATTAGAGATAATCAACAATCTACCACGTTATTGCATATAAGTAAAACTGTGAGTACAGTAAGTGACAGTATACACAGCTCAGTGCATGAGTAAAATTGGGTAACGTGCTTGGAGGCAAATTATGGATTCATTTGAAAAAGAGCGGCTTGCAACGATCCAATTCAGTGACGTACTGGGTAATGTACCGTTTTCCTCACAGGTACAACAGGAAATGTCGGATTTTGATGCACAATTAAACGTACAGGTAGATAACAATGTTGGCTGGCGGGACCAGGAGTTCTCGATTAAATCCTGGCCGCGTGTTGGCGAGTTCGCCGCCGTCCTACTCCATAGTTTACGTGCTAATGAACTCGGGTGGTACGAAGGCTTATCCGAGCAGGAGAAAAAACATCCTGATGCCCGTCAAATACACGATTCGTTAGGCAAAGTCGTAGTAGGTGTTATTAACTGTGCCCCACGGCGTTCCGACCACCATCAAGCTGGTAAAAATGGTGACGAATTTTATGTCGGCGTCACTACGAGTGGTGTAGAGATCTATGCCCAGTTACCATTTTTCCGAGGGCTTAAAGCGCGTAACCTTCTTGAGCCCGAATCTTTTTATTGCATTCCCAACGAGGCGGGATTGTGGGTCCCAGGCGAACAGTTCCGTTCGCGCATGGTCACTCGAGCCCGTATGTTTCCAGATAAGTTAGAAGAAGCTTCAATCGAAAGCATACCTAATCCTAAAGCAGAATCGGCTGGCCGGCTGGTTTATGAGGATGCGTTCGGGAACGTGCTTATAGAGATGTCGGACGGTAAGACTGCACGCGAGAAATTACAGATTGGTAAAACGGTAAGCCTAAGGCTTACTAGGCGTAGAGGTAATAAATTAGATAGTACATTCCTGCATAACATACTTGTAGTCACAGAGATGAAAAATATACCAGAGAATGAACTGGGTATATATTTTAACCCGAATGACCTTCCGGCGAGAAGTGGCCCGCAATACGTGGAGTTAGTTAAGCGTGTAAGCAAACCTAACCACAACTTCCTGCATGCTGCTGAAGCATTAGCAGCGGCACAAGCAGGAAGAGTAATCACTAAAGCCAGTATCATGAAGCCGGCCTTTCTAGACCCTGATCAATGGGACGAAGTTAAGATATACATCACTAACCCTAAGTAATAATTGAGCAGTTAAGCTTAATATATAGATGCCTGGGGGAGTTCCTGCCAGCTGCTGACGTAACGGGGGGAGCGGATTTGGTGTTTGGGCTGCCAGCTGTTGCTGATGTCTTCGGCAGCGTAATGCAACTTATCCTTGCCCCACTTCTTGTTTATCTGGTCGAGTGCTTGCATGCGGGCCTGCGTGCGGCTATGGCTGGCGGTATCTACGCGGCCTAAGAGGTCAGTTTGCAGCGCATCTTCGGGGGTAAAGTCGCCTAAGAAGACGCCAAGGCGGTGGTATTGTTGTGTGCTATTGAATATATGACTAAGTTCAGTGACGAGCAGGCTGCTGATAATACCTGGGTCATTTGTCGGTGTCCCTAACTTGACTTTGCGTGACCACTGGCGGTAGCCTGGTTTGTGCCGGCTGGTAGTGGTAAATAACCCGATAGTACTCGCTATCAAGCCCTCGCAGCGGAGTCTGAAGGCAGCTTGGGCGCTGAGGGTTGCGATGGCGCCTTCCAGTACATAAGCCTCATTCGTATCCTCACCGAAGGTGCGTGAGCGCAGGATGCTTTTTGCCGGGTCACGTCCGCTTGTTAACCCAACGCAGCTGATGCCGTTTAACTCGCTGACTGTCCGCGCACCATGGATGCCCGTAAGCTGCTGAGCACGTCTGGCGCGCATTTTTGAGAGTCCCAGTGCGGTGAAGGCTCCTTCAGCCCGTACTCTGGGGGCGAGGTGTCTACCTACGCCCCACACTTCACTTACTGGAATATGATCGAGTATACTTTCTGTTTTGGCACGATCCATACCCATGAAGCTGTATGCTCCGCCACCTGTGCTGCCCTGTTTTGCAATATCTGCCGCTAGTTTGGCGAGCGTTTTAGTGGGCGCGATGCCAATAGATACTGGTACGCCAATGTAGCGCAGAATAGCGGCACTGACCTTTTTGCCCCAGGCCTCGTAATCAGTAATAGGTAGCTCACTGAGGTCCAGGAATGATTCATCCACAGAATATACTTCAATGCGCGGGGTAATGGTGCCAAGCAGCTCAGTAATCCGCTTGCTGATGTTGCCATACAAATCAAAATTTGCAGAGAACTTTACTATCTTGTGCTGTTCGAATAGTGGGCGGTACTTGAATGCCGGGGCACCCATAGGTATACCGAGGAGCTTGGCTTCATTGCTGCGAGCCACCACGCAGCCGTCGTTGCTAGAAAGGACTACCACAGGCTTGCCTTCCAAGCTTGGCCGGAATATTTGCTCACAGCTGACAAAAAAGTTATTGCAATCGGCAAGCGCAAAGACTTTGTTATGTACGAGGGCTGTCATTACGTAACCTTGCGGAGCTCATGAATAATTGCCGTTATGACGCCCCACAAAACTGCGCCACCAGGCAGCTTATTGTATGCAGAGATATTGAATTCATTGTTATCGCCACTCTTCCACCAGATCACCGTATCGGTTTTTCGCGGATCAAGCGCCCGGTCAACTATAGCTATATCGCCGTCGAATATGCCTGCCTGCTCCCATTCCGTACCACGGATACGGAAGTAAAAGGTACTGGTGCTATGAGATATAAGTAGACGGTTTAAATCAAGACCGGTGATTCTGCTATCAGCGGCCGGGTTAGGAAAACCGGCGTGCACTGAAACACCGTTCTGTTTATTTACCTCTGGCATACTACTATTATCGCATAAAACAGATATGGTTATTGCTTTGGCTGGCCCCGCATACACCTTTTTGCCATTTGAGATACAGGCCACGAATGTACTTGAATAGTACGTTCGCGCTTACGTTGTCAAACACAAAAAGGTGTATGCGGGGCCAGCCTGTCTGTGCAGCTAAGGTGTTATCGGATAGTGTTAATAATGCTGACTAGTTCGCGGGGGGTTATTTCTGCTTTTACCAGGTAGCCATCGGCCTGTTTCTCAATGGCAGCCCGTATGTCTTCGCGTTGGTCGAGGTTGGTCGTAATGATAACTTTGCCGTGCAGCCTTGGTGTTTCGGCCGGATTCCGCAGACGTTTAAGAATATCTATGCCGGTAATACTGGGGACCATTATATCGAGCAAGATAATGTCAAACTGGTTACTTTGTGCCAGCTCCAAACCACGCAAGCCATCAACTTCGATGGTTACTTCGTAACCAGCTTTGACAAGGGCCCGTACGTATAACTCACCAATAAAGACTTCATCTTCAATACAAAGAATTTTTTTGCCAATAGGAGTTGAGGGTGTAAATACTTGCGCCATACGTTTGTCCTATCTTCGGTACAGTGAGTGGTTCTTAATCCAACCGTGAGGTGTGCGTGTGATGTCCATAGTATCGCCTTTCTTGGCTTCATCGGCAAGCTGGCTATAGGGCGTAAGCGTGAAGCCGAATGTGCTGCCTTGTCCCTCGTGTGATTTTACCCAGATGTTACCACCGTGGGCATCGATTATAGCCTTGCTTAAGTAAAGGCCCATGCCAGTACCACTTATCTGGTTACGATTGTGGTGGTCACGGTAGAATTTTTTGAAGAGGTTGCCTATGACTGCTTCGGGCACGCCTACGCCAAAGTCCTGCACTGTCGTTTCGACTACTCCTCCACTTATGGCGTAGGCGTGTATGATGATTTCTTTTCCTTGGTTGCTGTATTTGATAGCGTTATCGATGAGGTTGCTGATGACTTCGCTAATACTCAGGGAATCAACGCCAACAGATGGGAGGTTATCGTCAACTTTGAGTGTAAGTTTTATACCGTGGACCTGAGCGCGCAGTTCCATACTGGCAACAACTGATTGCAAGAGTGGTCCGAGCTGCTCTTCGCGTAGTTTAAGCACTAACTGGTTATTTTCAAAGCGCGACACATCTAGAATAGTCGAGGTAAAGGCTGCAAGTTGTTGCCCGGCTGCTTTCATCTTGCGCATGAAATCGGTCATCTCCGGGTCAAGTTTGCCTTCCAGTTCTTCCTCGAAAGCATCTATATAACCACGAAGTAAAGTAAGCGGCGTGCGCAATTCATGTGCGGCCAATGCTACAAGGTTCATGGCCTGGTCATCCTGGGAGTATTGGTGGGTGCGGTCAAAAAGTACCAGCATGACTTCAAAACTTTCCGGATTATTCTTATTGTAATAGGCGACAAGGTCAAAATAGCGGTCTCCCTTTTCTTCGCCAAGATCAAGCCGGACACGTTCCCATGTCTTTGTGGCTGTAATTTGATCGGCTTTTACAAGTTCCAACCACTTATCAAAAGTATCTTCGTTGCTGAATAACAGATCAAGGATGGCATACACGTTCTGCCCTGCGCTATCACTATTATCCTGGCCTATGTAGGTGCGTAAAGCTTCATTCGCGAACACTATATTGCTGTCTTTGTCGAGGACGACTAGGGGCAGAGGCAAACTATTGGCGACGAAGTCGGACTTGAGATTGCTATGAACATTTTTAGATGCACTTTCAACATCTTCGACCACATTGGCCAGTTGGTATACGTGTGCGGCCAGTATAGTCACGAACTCCCTGCCAAGCTGTACTTTATCAGGGTCTGGTGCGGCTGCATTGGCAGTGTCGGGCGCAATGTGCATGACTGCTTCCCAAATGAACTTAACAGGTTGGAGCAGGTATACGGAGGCGATCCAAGTGACCAAGGCAGCCGATATCGGTGTTATTATGCCGGCTATTGAAAGTAGTACAAGCTTGCTGTCGCCACCTCTATATGATCCGAGATTCTCATACGCTACCCACAGGCCTGCTAACGTAAGCAGTGAGTTACACAACAATATGAAAAAAAGACTAGTCTTAAATTGCGAACCGAATTTCTGTAAATGATCCATTGTCTACTATGGTTGGTATGTGACGCGATCGGCACTGCCGATGACCGTCAGCCAGGTTTTGCCCGGATTAAGTTTAATGATTGCACCACTGCTATCTTTAAAGACGAACTGGCTGTTGTTGCTCGTTTTTTCCCAAGTGCCCTCAGCGACAATGCCATCCTGGAATACAAACGTATGGCCACTGCCTATTGTGCCGTAGGTAGTATAGATACCATTTTTACCTTGGGGCATGACTAGCCCA
>JBGTMJ010000045.1:0-7734 GCA_041743655.1 Saccharimonadales bacterium (SeqCode)
GAAAGTTCTGGCAAGTCATTTGATGACTTTTTTGCCGGTGTTGGCTCAATTATTATAGGCAAACGCACTTATGAACTAGAGGAAAGCAAAGGTTGGGGCAGCGCACACGCAGTACCTAAATTTGTTTTGACCAAAGATACCAAAAAGCCTGATAGCGCAAGAGATGATACGGTATTTACTGATGAGCCACTTGAGGTAATTTTGGAAAAAGCCAAGACGGCTGCAAAAGGTAAAGATGTTTGGGTAGAGGGCGGTGCAAGTGTTGCACAGCAATATATCAATGCTTTTCTCATTGATGAATTAGACTTGTATCTCGTGCCTGTTTTACTTGGCAACGGCGTGAAGCTGTTTGATAACCTTGATAAAAAAGTAAGGCTCTCATTGCTTGAAACTAACAAACATTCTGGCGGGCTGGTTGAGCTGCGGTATAGGGTCAGTTAAATTGCAAGAGCGCTGACATGGATAAATCCGACCTCCTAATCATCGTCTTTGAATCCGCCAATAAATGGCAGTCTTGGCTTGAAAAGAATCATACTAACCTGACTGGTATCTGGGTAAAGCTTGCCAAGAAAGATAGTGGTATTGCTTCCATCACCTACGCCCAGGCACTTGACGAGGCTTTGTGCTATGGCTGGATAGACGGCCAAATTAAAGCGTTTGATGAACAGTATTGGTTGCAAAAATTCACGCCCCGTCGCCCTAGAAGTATTTGGTCAAAAGTGAACATCGGCCACGTTGAGCGGCTAATTAAAGAAAACCGTATGCAACCAACTGGATTGGCTGCCGTAACGGCTGCTAAGGCAGATGGTAGATGGAGTCAAGCCTATGACTCACCAAAAAATATGGTTATACCTGATGACTTCCTAAAAGAATTATCCAAGAGCAAACAGGCAGAGGCTTTTTTCAAGACGCTCAACAAAGCTAATACCTACGCAATTGCGTGGCGCTTGCAGACGGCCAAAAAACCGGAAACCAGAGCCAGACGCATGCAGGTGTTACTGGAGATGATGGCGAAGGGCCAGAGGTTGCATTAAAGTATGAAAGCCAAACCAACAGTAGGTCCGCTAACGGTCATCCCTGGGGTTGGAGTATCGATTGCGACCGACCTGTCGCACATTGGGATTAGTAACGTTGACGACTTGCGTGGCAAAGACCCCGAACTGCTATATCAAAAGTCAAATGAATTCGCTGGGGTAGTGCAAGACCGCTGTCTGCTCTATGTGTTCCGCTGTGCCGTGCACTTCGCTGAAGGCGGAAGCGATCCCGAAAAGCTCAAATGGTGGAATTGGAAAGACAAAACACTAAAGAATTGATAGAAAAAAGCGTATTAGGTTACCCACCTTACGAATTAATTATAGCGATGCGAGCAGCTTTTTGGCGTGGCGGCCATACAATCCGCAATAAGGTTCTTACTCTTGATTACTGTTTTCATCTTGGTTCGCGTATTTTATTGGATCATTATCGAACTGTGGGCCGCAGCCTGCGCAGCAAAGATAGTATTTCTTGCCGTTATATTCTCGAACTAATCCTCTTTCCTCGGCAACTTTCTTATCTATTGGTGATTTCATAACCGGGCATATTGCTTGTTGAGTTGATTCCATAGATATCTCCTTT
Source organism: Saccharimonadales bacterium (SeqCode) (assembly GCA_041743655.1). Lineage (GTDB taxonomy): Bacteria > Patescibacteriota > Saccharimonadia > Saccharimonadales > UBA4665 > JARIHD01. Next base: position 1,615 of record JBGTMJ010000045.1, read on the forward strand.
TCTTAATTACTTGTCCATTTATTATGTGCACAACTTGCAATTTTATTCAAGTATTCATATAATTGAATATATAAAGAAAGGATTCCAATGTATCAGAAGTTATTCTCACTCCAGGAAGACGCATTCAAAGTAATCGCCAACCAAAAACGCCTGGAGATCATCCAGCTACTCGGTAGCCGCGAGTTAACTGTTACCGAGATGAAGGAGATGCTTGGAATACGCCAGGCCAATCTTTCGCAGCACCTCGCACCACTACGGCAAGCCGGGATAGTTGAGACGAGGCGTGACGGTGTCAGCGTGTACTATCACCTAAGCGACCAGCGGATTGCTGATGCTTGCGGTTTAATCAAAGACTTTTTACAAGATCAACACAAATTTAACCCTGAAATACAAGAGCTGCTAGAGCATCAGGATGGAATGTATCCGGTCGTCAAAGACGTTGTCTGCGGCATGCGTATTAGCGTGTCCAGAGCCGGTGAAGTTATAAAGTACGAAGACCATACGTATTACTTTTGTGCCTCTGGCTGTAAAAACAAGTTCGAGGCTCGTCCTGCCAAGTACAAAGTGTCTGAGGAGGCCATCCATGGAAATCGATAAGATATTTGTCTTGGTGACTGCTATAGGGCTCATCGGCCTGATTCTCTGGTGGTTCTTCGGCAAGCGCAGCAGCGAGGCAATCGCCGCAACCGTGACGGGCAATGAGCAATCCGTTGAAATCACTGTTGATGGCGGCTATACCCCAAGCGTCGTTACGCTTAAGAAAGGCATACCCGCTAAGCTGGTTTTCCTGCGTAAGGATCCTTCGGGCTGTTTAGAGGAAGTCGTGCTGCCTGACTTTGGGATTAGAAGTAAATTACCGGTAAACAAGCCGTTTGCATTAGAGATTAACCCAGACCAGGTCGGTGAGTTTCGCTACGCCTGCGGCATGAATATGTTCTTCGGCAAGGTGGTAGTGAAATGAGTATGAAACATAAGTTTATGTTCACGCTTATATTGGCATTGCCAATGCTCTACGAAATGCTCGGTGGCACCTTGCCAGGACATACATACACCATGTTTTTCCTGACTACGCCGATTATGATTGTTGGAGCGTGGCCATTTATTCGAAGCGCTTGGTCAGCACTGAAGAACCACCATGCCAATATGGATACTCTGATTGCCATCGGTACATTAACAGCCTACACCTACAGCGTATACGCGCTGATTGTTGACTTGCCAGTTTATTTCGAAATCACCGCCTTTTTATTGGCATTTATTTTACTCGGGCAATGGTTCGAAGAAATTACCCGAAGTCGCGCTTCCAGTGCAGTCGAGAAATTACTTGGTCTTCAGGCTAAAGATGCTACCGTACTCAGGAATGGCAAGGCGGTTAGAGTACCGCTTGCAGAAGTGATCGTTGGTGATCATATCCTGGTAAAGCCAGGTGAAAAAATATCGGTTGACGGCACCGTCATCGAAGGTAGCTCGAACATCGATGAATCGATGGTGACCGGTGAAAGCCTGCCGGTTAGCAAGAAGGCCGGTGATCCGGTTATTGGAGCGACTATCAATAAGCAAGGTAGTCTCACCTACGAAGCAACAAAAGTTGGCAACGAGACATTGCTGGCTCAAATCGTTGAGCTTGTCAAAAGAGCCCAGACCAGCCGGGCACCGATCCAAAAGTTAGTCGACCAAGTCTCAGACGTATTCGTACCGATTGTGCTCATTATTGCAGTACTCACGTTTACAGTTTGGTATGTGTTCCTTGGTTCCAGCATTATCACCGCCCTATTGTTTACGGTGGCCGTGGTTATTATTGCCTGTCCTTGTGCACTCGGTATTGCCACGCCAACCGCCCTTATGGTGGGAACAGGCCGAGGCGCGAAAATGGGAATCTTGATCAAAAGTGGCGAGGTGTTAGAATCGGCTCGCAATATCAAAACTGTAGTATTTGATAAGACCGGGACAATTACCGAAGGTAAGCCGGTTGTCACCGATATAGTTGGTTCGAGAAAAGAAGTATTAACTATCGCCGCCGCACTAGAAGATAAATCAGAACATCCACTCGCATCAGCTGTACTTGAAGCGGCCGAGAAAGATGGTATTAATCCGAGTAAAACGACTAACTTTTTAGCCGTCGAAGGCAAAGGTGTCACTGGCTTGGTAGATGGCGCGAAAACCTTTATCGGTAACCGTGCATTCTTTAAGGATCAGAAAATCGCAATCGGCCACATTGAAGCGGAGATGAACAAGCTTGAATCAGCCGGAAAGACTGTTGTCATCGTCGGCAAAAAGAATCTGTCTATTGGCTTGATTGCTATCCAAGATAAACCTAAGGAGACCTCAAAGTCGGCCATCAGCAGTTTAAAACGGCAGCACATTAAAACCGTTATGATAACCGGCGACAACCAGGCTACTGCCGAAGCAGTCGCTGCCCAGGTCGGTATCGACACCGTGATTGCCGGGGTACTGCCAGGCGACAAGGCTGAGCACGTTAAATCGCTGCAACAGCACGGGAAAGTCGCCTTTGTCGGCGATGGTATAAATGATGCACCGGCGCTTGCTCAAGCCGATCTTGGTATTGCAATGGGATCTGGAACCGATATTGCCATTGAGTCCGGCGGTATAGTTCTAGTCAGAAACAATCTTGAAGATGCCGTGAAGGCGCTGCGTTTAAGCCAAAAGACCTTTAGCCGCATTAAGCTGAACTTGTTCTGGGCGTTTATATATAATGTTGGAGGCATCCCAATCGCGGCTGGAGTTTTTAGTGCCGCCGGGCTGGTACTAAACCCAGCACTTGCCGGTCTGGCCATGGCATTTAGCTCTGTATCAGTTGTAACAAGTTCGTTGCTACTTAATAAAAGTAAGCTATAAGGGAGATAATTATGAAGAAGCTAAATACAGTAACAGTCGTAGTGATTGCCGTTGCAATCGCCGGAGCCGCCATACTAGGCGGTACGTACGTAAATAATCGCAGTAAGACTGCTACAGAAGAGGCCAGCATGTCCCGTACTGCTTATTCTCTGACGCTTTCGTCGGGTACGGATTATAAGACTAACGAGCAAAACAAACTTTCTTTCTCCGTTAAAAGCGAGAACGGCGAACCGCTAAAGGATTACCAGACCGTCCATGAAAAAATTATGCACTTCATTGTTGTGCGTAAGGACTTAGCCAGTTTTCAGCATTTGCATCCAGAATTTAACGAACAGAGCGGTCAGTTTACGTTAGATAACCTTACCTTTACTAGTGATGGCGTATACCGGGTGTTTGCCGATTTTACGCCAAAAGGTGCTGCTAAAGATGAGGTGGGTAATCCGTTGCCGACAACGCTTGATCAAGACGTTAACGTAGGCGATGTAAGTAAATACCAGCCTCAATCAATAGGCGCAGACACTGTGGTAAGCAATCAAGCTGGCTATAGTACAAACATTGTGTCAGTTCCCAGCGGCGGTTTTATCGCTAAAGCTGATAGTAGAGTAACTGTGGCCTTTGATAAAGATGGCAGCTCCTATAAAAATCTTGAGAAGTATCTCGGTGCGCTCGGTCATATGGTTGTACTAGGAGAGAACGAATTAGAGTACATCCACGCTCACGCCCTCAGCGAAGACATAGCTAATCAAGACGGTACCGTCCAGTTTGCTGTTGATTTTCCTAAAGCTGGTAAATACAAGCTTTTCTTACAGACACAAGCAGAAGGCAAAGTAGTTACAACTGACTATGTAGTCACCGTTAAAGATGCTCCGGGCACGACCAACCAAAACATGCCCGGTGGTGAGCATGGTAGTGGGCATTAGGTCTTGTTATATTTCACACCCGTCATTTTAGATTTTTAATGGTTTACTATAGGCTAGCAAGATGGTTTTGACATATTGAACATGTGCAGGCATAATGCATTATGTAAAGTTGACTTAACTTATGTTTATAAAGATTACCGATACACCGAATAATTGCGTGGAGCAATCCCGTAAACACGCCCAGCTCACTCAGGCGCAGTTAGCTGATACAATTGGCGTGACCCGCCAAACTATAATCGCGATTGAAAAAGGTAACTATACGCCAAGTGTCCTACTTGCGTTAAAATTAGCTGAGGCACTTAAAAAACCAATCGGGGAGTTATTTTGGCTATGAAAGACTTTTTCTCTAAAGATGGTAGCAGCAGTGATGTAATCATCGGCAGTCTGGCGATTGCTTGTATAGTGCTGGCAATGATGCCATTTATGCCCGGCGAGTTGAGTATGCTGCTAACCGGCATTTTTGTTGCCTTGTTTGCCCTCTTTTCCATGCTAATCTGGCGGGAGCGACCACGCGATGAGCGTGAGGCTCAACTGGTTATGGCTTCCGATCGTCTGGGCTTTTTAGCAGGAGCAGTCGCACTGTCGCTAATTGTAGTCATTCAAACGTTGCGCCACCAAAGTACACTGTTATTTGTCACTGTTTTAGTAACTATGATTATTGCCAAACTCGTCGGCAAGTATATTCATAAGTAAAGACAACTTGACATATTATTTTTGTCTAATTACACTAAGACATAACAATTAAACGAGGGTTGCTCCAGCATGAATAAAAAAACACTTACAGCACTTATTATCGCAGCAGTGGTCTTGGTTGGTGGAGGCGTTAGCTTTGCCCTAGTACAAAATAGTAATGATAAAAAGGTTGCTGAGAATGCTACCATGATGAAAAAAGACGAAGCAACCAAAATGGCCAAAGAAAAAGAAGACGCCGCCATGATGAAAGAGAGCGAAACTGAAGCTATGAAGAAGACTGAGACCGGCGGTGCCATGGCGATGGTTAAAGGCAGTTACACAGACTACGACAGCGCCAAGCTAGCCAACGCCGAAAAAGGCAAGGTCGTGCTGTTCTTTCACGCGCCTTGGTGCCCAACCTGCCGAGAGGCAGATAAAAACTTCAATGCTTCGAGCACGCCCGAAGGACTGACCCTACTCAAAGCTGACTATGACAGCTCCCAGGATCTCAAGAAAAAATACGGAGTGACCTATCAGCATACCTTTGTACAGGTAGATAAAGACGGTAACCAGATCAAAAAGTGGAACAGTTCAACCTCCTACGCTTCTATTCAAAAAGAACTTAATTAGCTGTCAAATGGGTTAACCAAAACATATGCTTTTACTCATAACTTCATTCCTAGCCGGTATCCTGACCGTGCTCGCGCCCTGTGTGCTCATTTTGCTGCCGGTAATCGTTGGTAGCTCGCTTATCGAAGATAAAGACAAAAAAACCGACCGCCTTAAACCCTACGTCATCTCGATCAGCCTCGGTATTTCGGTACTGTTATTTACTCTCCTGCTGAAGGCCAGTACAGTCTTAATCGATGTAGACCCACAGGTTTGGAAATCAGTATCTGGGGGGATTGTTGTTATCTTGGGTTTGAGTTTACTGTTCCCGCTGCTCTGGGCGAGGCTGAGTGCCAAAGCGGGCCTTGAACACAGCTCAAACGCACTGCTGGCTAAAGCCTCAAAGAAGTCCGGAATTATTGGCTACATCCTAACCGGTGCAGCCCTTGGCCCGGTCTTTGCAGCTTGTAGTCCCGTTTATGCCCTTATTCTAGCAACTATCTTACCAGTCAATCTCGTTCTAGGACTGGTATACATGACTATCTACGCTACCGGCTTAACAATTGCACTACTGGCAATCGCTCTAGCTGGTCGTAAATTAACCAAGCGCGTCAATTGGACAGCCAAACCGGGCGGCTGGTTCCGCCGTGGATTGGCAATTCTTTTAATAGTAGTTGGCATAGCCGTCATTACTGGTATCGATAAAAAAGTTCAGACTTGGTTCTTGGTGCACGTACCTATTAATAGCACGAAGCTGGAGGAAAAACTTATCCCAAATAACGACAGTCAATCTACAAGTACAGGAGGCCAAAAAGCCGTGTTTAACGTCGAAAAACCCTATGATGCCCCAGAACTCAAATCTATTGCCGACTGGATCAATAGCGACCCTCAAACTATCGCTTCGCTCAAAGGCAAGGTCGTACTGATAGATTTTTGGACATATTCATGCATCAACTGCATACGAACCCAGCCCTATCTAAATAAATGGCACGACAAGTACAAAGACGATGGGTTGGTTATCATTGGCGCGCATGCTCCCGAGTTTGCCTTTGAGAAGTTGCCGGAA
>JBGTMJ010000046.1:0-4846 GCA_041743655.1 Saccharimonadales bacterium (SeqCode)
TATAAGTAGCAATTATGTTAGTTAGCTATTGCCTTCCAAGCACTGGTACACAACTTTCAACAATGCCATTACAAGGTAGGAAGTCAAGACTGGTAATGCATATCTGATTTTATACAAGGTACTGTACAGTAGACTATTGTCTTTTTGGGAGTGACCTTTACGAAGTAGCCACTTGGGTCCAAAACTGAGCCACAACGCAATAATGAAGAATAGGACGAAAGCCGAGAAGCTCATGAGTGTGAAAGGTTTAGCTATATCAACTTTTATTGTTCTATAATCGAGCTTATGTTAATTAAGCCTTTTTTGGTAATGGTTTTACTACTGGGTTTGTCTTGAGTGTAGCTGGTGGGTGCTGCCGCTTATGAAATAAGATAAAGTCTTCAATATTTTCAGCAGGTAGTTTGGGCGCTAAGATTCTCTTGTTCGTATCGAGAATATACACGGTTGGTGTCGTAAATACGTCATATTGATGACGAAAATTCGTGCGATATGTGAAGTCGTACCCATTGACAGCATTGCCCAGCTTAAACTGCTTTATAAATTTTTTCCACTCTTCCAGACTTTGGTCGATAGCAACCGCAACTACAGTAATTCCTTTGTTTTTATAATCGTCCGCAAATTTGGCCAGTTTAGGCGCACTATCCCTACAATGCCCGCATGTAGGAGAATAGAAATAGACGACGGTGTAGTCTGCTTTAATTGTTTTAAAAGAGATGGGCCGGCGAAGCGTATCGCTGATTAGAGGAGCGGCAAAGACTTTGCCGGTCAGATTGGGTTTCATTGCGGCTACCCGTTCGCCAATACTTTTCAGGGTTGACGAATCCGAAACAGGCATGATTCCCGTCTTGTAATATTCCTCGAACATATGCACAAAAAGTCCTTCAGTGCCCACTACCGTTGGGCGTTCATACTGGCTCGTGATGTAGTAAATTGTATAAGATTTAATCTCTACGCTTTTGCCATTTATGGCCTTATTGACGACAAAATCGGCTTCTTTAATGAGTGAGTCCGCCACTTGCACGGTCAGTTCTTTCAGATACCGGTCGAGTTTGCTCTGTAGAAAGGGAGTTCGTATCAGGCGCTCGTCCGAAAAATCGAAGTCATCCCAGAAATGGCTTTTGAAGTAGTTGAACACCCAGATCGAATCAGGACGACCATTGACTGCTTTAGGCGCAGAGGGTACTTCGGGTTCGGCACTCGCTTTGAACAGCTTAACAGTAAACGTGCTTGCATGATCCGTCAAGAACTTCGTCCTAAACTCACGGCCCCTTTTTTGCAGCTCAGTCATTTGCTGACTGATGCGTGCAGTCGAGACTACGTCAGACTGATTCTTTTTTTGTTGGGTTAAGGCCTGGGCTTGGTCGGATAGCTGACTAAGCTGTAACTGATAGCTGTAAAATAGCTCGTTTTCTATAGAGCCGGTTATGCGCATATGCTTCAAAACATTGACCGTGTCGGTAGAGAATGAAAACTGTTGATCGTCGGTCAAAATTAAATGTAAGCCAATGTCTCGGTTCGATTGGGGCACAATCAGATAAAGACCCTGAGGAAGTGGTTTCTTGCCGGAAAAAACAAAATTACCCTGATCGTCTGCTTTGGCCGTATCCTTAGGGAAAAATGTAGTTTTACCATACCAATGAGCTAATAGAAGTGTCGAGTCCCGGCTACCTCTGATTTGTCCGGTGATAGAAAAACCCTCTGGTGACGTAGTTATTGACTGTGCCCAACAAGGCAATGTCAGAAGTAAGCAAAGTAAGGTGAGGTTACTATTCTTCATGAAAGCAATCATGTTGTTTCGTTATAACAGAGGGGCAAAATAATCGTACCAGCTCGTTGTACAATCTGGGCTATGTCAAGCCATATGGTTATTCAGAAGCCGTTTTCAGAGGTACTTTACTTGCAATTGGCAGGGTCAATCTACGGATATTTCATTAACATAATGTAGGCTTTTCTTCTCCCCTTTCCAAACTGCAATCCGGTCTGTTTTCACGGCTTCTGATAGGTAGTCGATCTTAGTTTAATCTCTTAACACAAGATTTAGTATTAAACTTAGGTGAGTAAAGTACAAATTACACTGCAATGACTAAGTTACGGCATCTACCAGTAAAGGTTGAGGGGGTAAGCCTATTTGGCAAAAAGCTATAATGGTATTATTTCATCAAGAAGGCAGATACGGGAGACAATGAGTTCTTGGGCTAAACTTGTACAATTCATAGTTCGTCTGAAAGGTGACCGTCTGCGCCACCACTATGCTCCACTCGATCCTGTGGTAGAATATCCATTGAGGAGTTGTTAGTTAACAACGTCTAAGGCTGGCTCTTCATGTTGAGTAACCCGTTTACTATTCAGTCGTTGTAACCGATGCCTGATGCTTCCAAAACGCCATGGCAAGAGGTCCACTGTGAATTGCTGGTACATTGAAAGCAGCGATTTCATGGACGAAGTTGAGATTACAGCTTATTGTACTATTAGGCGATTAAGATACTACTGTTGTTAGGCACAGTTAGTTTTTCAAAATTGTACATTTCCTATAGGTCATCATCAAAAATTGCTTCACTGCCAATAAGGTAGTTGCTAACAGGACGAATACTTATCCCATTGTTTTATAAACTCATCTATTGCCGTCAAAATGAGACTTAGATTAGTGAGATGGCAATTTGAGATTATTAAATGTAGCAGGTGTTTACCATTCACCAGATTATACCGTCGTCCTGCAAAAATGGGCGTTTTATGCGACGGATTGCAGGTTTATGACTATCCTTTAGCATTCTTTCCTAAATTCAACAGTCTTAAGCTCATTAGTTTAACCATTCAAGGTATGAAAGCCTATATCACAGTTTGGTTGTTACTTACTGCTATTGTTACTGGCTTTGCACAACCGGCTGGCGTTGTCGCTATTGAAGACCCGCAATTTGAGGCCCAGTTTGCCCAACGCACAATACCCCAAATCACCGGTAAACTCCTCCACATGAGCCCACAGGAAATAAAGGAAACGACCATCACCTATACGCTCGTTACATTTTTAGGACAGAAAACGAAAACCACTCACTTGGCCGCAGACGGAAGTTTTCAATTGGAACTTGACTATCCGCTCCCTTACCAGCAGATCTGGATACATTTCGGCGAGCTGTTTTATACGGGTATCTATGCCAATAAACAGCTATATATCGAGTTAGACATCCCCAAACTAAAAGCAGCAGGAAAGGAGGTCGCTTTTAAGGGAGACGGCGTTCGGTATCTAGGCGAAGATGGGCCACTAAATGAGTATATGAATGAGTATATCCTCTTCAAACGGGCGGACCAACTGGCCCTTTCTTCTCGCATGCAGCAGATTCGCCGGTCCCAACACCCAGTGGAGAGGGAAGTGCTGGCCGCCTACATACCTATTTTCGACTCCCTGAAAACGATTCAGGCTGAGTTTGTAGCTACTCATCCGTCTCCCTACGCCTGGCTATTAGAGAATGAACGCCTATCCGAATTTTACGGAAAAATCTGTGTCGCTTACTGGAGTCATCCTATGGAAGAAGCACTTTTTGACCGGATGAAAGCCCATAAAACGTATCTGATCTCAAACAGCAGTACCAGTTTCTACCGCTACCTGGCTACGTATTTTCGCACCCTCCCAACCAGCCGAGTTAAGATCAGTTGGACGGATGTGACCCACTTAACGGACCTCAATGAAACTGAAAAGGCGGTCATTGATTCGTTACGCGCCACGGCCACCCTTTCGCCACCCCACCCTTATTTTGCCAAGTGGCAGAAACAGTTACAACCTAGAATGCAACAAATAGCGATTGATCAGATGGTTAAACAGGGAATTACTTTGCTTGACAGCATTTTCCCCGCTTCAAAGGCTGATTTGATGAAGCTACAACTGAATGACAGCAAGGATATCGCCGAACAAAAAGTGGCCTTGGAACGGATACTGTCCAGCACCAGCACCGATTGGTGCCGTCAGATAGCGAAAAGAGAGTATGCTCGTAGCATTGAAAAGTTAGCTCTAGTCAACCAGGCATTAGCTTCCTCGGGAAATTCGCTAATCCCATCCGCTTTTGGTCCACCCATACAGCAAACCGATTTCGGAGCTACTCTGTACAAGATCTCCGCCATGAACGGAGCGGACTTCCTGGCCAGACTCCGGAAAAGTTTTGCCGGGAAAGCCATCATTCTGGATCGTTGGGCTACCTGGTGCGCGCCCTGCCTGGCCGAAATGCCACACAGTAAACAACTGCAACAGCAGTCGAACGATCTGCCGGTTGTATTTGTGTATGTTTGCACGGCCCGAGGCTCTGACGAAGGCAAGTGGAAACGCAAGGTAGGCGAGTTAAAGCTGCCTGGCATTCATTTTTTCATTGATGAAACGCTGGATACTGAAGTAGGACAGTATTTTTCGTTTAGTGGCTATCCAGGTTATGCCTTCATCGATCAAAAGGGGATCTATAAGCCAGGAGTCATCACCTGGATGTCAGCCATAAAGGACAAGAATGCACTCGCAGATCTGCCTAAGTAAACCTGTAAAGAGTATATCCCTACTTAGCAGCTTATCCTACTTAAATCTTATTCAGAATAATTCTTTAACCAGACATTGGCTCATTCTCATAGAACCCTCCTATATGAGACAAAGGGAATTGCTGCTGCCTTGGCTTACTTCGACCACAGGCGGGGGTCAATCACCAGAGGCTTCTCGTCAATCACCCGTATGGAGCCATAGCTACCATGAGCCGGATGCAGTAAGTAGTTGATGCCATCAGGCATCACGGAGGAGGGCACACCCAAGGCTAACACATCCGGCGTGGCTAGCCAATCGGCGACAAGATGCTGACTACGGTTGTAGGTGTTCTCCTGC
>JBGTMJ010000047.1:0-12396 GCA_041743655.1 Saccharimonadales bacterium (SeqCode)
CTATGCCCGCACAAACCCATACGAAAGAGCTCACCATGGATGAGGTAGAGAGCAAACTTGTGTGGCTGGGCATGGCGTCCATGATCGACCCATTACGCGAGCAAGTGCCTAACGCCATGGAGGCAGCCCGTAAGGCGCATATCAAGGTAGCCATCATTACCGGTGATTACTCCGCAACTGCAAAAGCAATCGCAATGCGTGCCAAGCTTGTGGGTAATCCAAAGGACATAGTAATCGTTCAAGGCAATGAGCTGCAAGACATGCCTGATACACAGGTACTCAAATTAGCACAGCGAGGCGGCGTCATCTTCTCGCGGGTAGCGCCTGAAGATAAACTGCGTATCGTTCAATTAGTACAAAACAGTGGCTGGGTGGTTGCCGTGACTGGAGATGGCATTAATGATGCGCCGGCTCTGAAACGTGCAGATATAGGCGTTGCCATGGGTGTTACGGGCACAGATGTAGCCAAACAGTCAGCTGGGATAATATTGCTTGATGATAGCTTCAACACGCTAGTTGGTGCAGTCAAAGAAGGTCGCGTGATTTTCCAGAACATTAAAAAGGGCGCATTGAGTTGTTTTACCAGTAACGCAGCCGAATTAGTAGTCAATTTGTTCAGCCTGGCTGCGGCAATGATCTTCCATATACCGCTCGCAATCTCGGTTATGCAGATTCTGGCTATTGACCTGATCGCCGAGCTCTTCCCTATTGCCGCACTTGGCCGCGACAAAGCCGACGGAGAACTCATGAAAGATAAGCCGCGTAATTTACGTCACCACATCCTTAATTTACAGACTGTGACCGACTTATTATGGTGTGGACTGCTCATAGGTGGCCTGGCATTCGCGAACTATATCTGGTTCTTTGACCGCCATGGAGTCACCGCTGCACATCTCGCAAGTGACAGCCCCATCCATATGCAAGCCACTGCACTGACCTACCTTACTATCGTATTAGCCCAATTGGTTAATATCATACAGCGCCGCACCAGCGCCGGTTTCTTCAGTAAGTATCAGCTCCACAACAAGCAGTTCTGGCTGGCTATCGCTCTGTCGCTTTTCTGTGTTTTGAACATCATTTACAATCCCTGGATTGCACCATACTTTAAATCGGCTGCCCTGGATGCGACCGACTGGTTGTACGCCCTATCGGCAGCCGGGATATTCTTGCTCATCCGCGAATTCCAACGTCACAACCGTAAACATCACCGGAAAGCTGTTCTGGAGTTACACCGGAAAGTGCATGCCGGACAAAATGCCTAAAAAGATGTTAGGCAGCTCTTTTTGCGAGGCTTCTGGCAAATCCTCGCAAAAAGGTAGTTGTATCCATATTCCATTCTCTACCCTGGTCGGTAAGCGCATGTAAAGCCTGGTCGGTATGCACCTGCGCAACTGCTTGCGCATTATCCAAAGACCCACTTTCCCTTATGATACGCCGGCAAACAACAAAGTCTTTTTGGGAAAGTGACTTGTTGCCAAGACAGCGTTTGAGCACATTGATATCGGCTGGTTCGGCATGATCAAAAGCATATTCCGTAAGTAGCGTCCGTTTGCCCTCACGCATATCGTCCATGCTGCTCTTGCCTGTCTGTGTGTCATCACCAAAAGTACCGATGATATCGTCGGTAATCTGGAAAGCCTTACCGGTATGAAGCGCATAGTCACGGATTGCATCGGTATCCTTGCAGCCTGCACCGGCAAGCACCATACCAACACACAGCGGATTCAGCACCGTATAGTGAGCTGTTTTCCATTCTAACGTGTTCTCAATGTCGTGCGTGCTAACGTTAGGGGCGATCTCGTTCGTAATATCAGTCGTCTGACCATGCGCGGTTATAACCATGGTGTAGTTAATAATTCCCAGCGCCTTGATCCGTAACTCATCACTTACCGTAAGTCCAGCCAGGAGTGCCTGTGCGCTGTGGGCACCTGCGAGTGCCGCATTCAATGCTAAACTTATGCCCGCGTGATACGAGTCGCCACGTAGCTGGTGCTCTTTGTGGTAAGCGGCAAGATCCTCGTGGACAGTGGGCTTGCCACGGCGAACTTTAGACTGATCCTGAATATCGTCAATGATTAAAATGTACGCGTGTATCATTTCGAGGGCAGTTGCAGCCCGGACAATCATCGAATAGTCCTTGCCGCCGCATAATTCGTAACCTGCTATCGTGAGCGCACCGCGGATGCGCTTACCACCTCGGTTCAAAAGGTCAAGGTAGGCATTCGTCACGACACTAGGATACTTACCGTACTGTTGTTTGGTGTGGCCGTTCACATACGTTGTGTATACGGCAATATCCGCGTCGATCGTTTATTTATAGACCCCCAGCCGTTTCTTAAACATTTCGATATCGATTTGACTATTACTCACAATGATAAGAGTATACAGGCCAGGCAGGTATTTAGTATAATAGGCGCAATGCAAGAGGCAAGAATCATCGTTATAGTAGGCATGCCGGGTGCGGGCAAAAGCGCCTGCGTAGATCACCTGACATCTAAGGGCTACCCCAACGTCTATTTTGGGGGCATCGTCATAGAAGAAACCAAGTTGCGCTATGGCCGCGTGAACGAAGAGCTGGAAAAAGTCGTCCGTGAAGATATGCGGACCGTCGAGGGCAAAGGAGCCATTGCCAGCCGCATCATTGCCAAGATTGAACAACTAGTAGCGGCAGGACACACGAAAATTATCGCTGATGGTCTGTATAGCTGGACTGAATACAAGATGTTTAAGGAACGGTGGGGTGCTAACGCCGTAATTGTTGCCATTGCCGCACCACGACATGTACGCCACCAGCGTCTTGCTAACCGTCCCGTGCGCCCCCTAGCCGAAGCGGAAGTTACTGCCCGGGAGTATGCTGAGATTGAAAATATCGAAAAAGGTGGCCCCATCGCTAATGCCGATTACACCATAGTTAATAATGCCGATGAAGCCGACTTGCTGGCTCAGTTTGATAAGCTGCTGGCAGCCATTGGGTTTACCAATTAACAGTATTTGTCCCAGCTAGAGATAAAACTCGCTGAACAGCAAATTTTATTTTTCTACTTTAGAGTTATTAACTATTTAATATAGTCGTGGAGCTTCTTGGCGTCTTTGTGTTTGCGTAATTTAGCAAGCGCCTTAGCTTCGATCTGGCGGATACGCTCACGGGTAACACTGAACTCCTGCCCTACTTCTTCAAGCGTGTGTTGTTTGCCGTCCTCCAGGCCGAAACGGAGCTTGAGAATCTTCTGCTCACGTTCGGTTAAAGCGCCCAGCATACCCTTTACGTGCTCTTTGAGTAATTGGTTGGTAGCCGACTCTTCAGGAGAAATGGTGTCTTCGTCTTCGATAAAATCAGCCAGTACTGATTCTTCTTCGTCATCACGAATTGAAGCATCAAGGCTGGAAATATCCTGCTTGATCTTCATGATATGCTCAACCTTATCTATTTCGATTTCCATTGCCGCAGCAATTTCTTCGTTACTGGGTTCCCGGTTTAACTCCTGGGTCAGACGGCGCTGAGTGCGAAGCAACTTATTGATGGTTTCCACCATGTGCACTGGTATGCGGATGGTGCGTGCCTGGTCGGCAATAGCCCGGGTAATAGCTTGACGGATCCACCATGTGGCATACGTTGAGAATTTAAAGCCCTTGTCCGGATCAAACTTTTCAACGGCACGCAGCAGACCGGTATTGCCCTCCTGGATAAGATCCAAAAGGTCCAGGCCACGGCCCACGTACCGCTTGGCAATCGAAACTACCAGACGCATATTGGCTTCAGCCATCTTATCTTTAGCTTCCTTCTCACCATTGACCACGCGATGGGCGAGATTCAGCTCTTCTTCTGCGGAGAGCAACGGAATCTTGCCTATCTCACGCAAATACAAACGCACCGAGTCATCAGCAATGTCGTCAAGGTAATGCTGGTCTTCAACAACCACCTCTTCACCTTCCTCCATCGTCCACTCATCATCAGTAATAACAGGAGTGCCGTCGACAATAACTGCAGTGGCCGTCATTTCAATGCCGGCATCAGCTAGCTCAGTGTAAAAGCCATCTAAAATATCAGCATTTTCCGGGGTGTCAGGAATTGCCGCAAAAATGTCGCGCTGATCAATTTGACCAGCCTTTTTTGCCTGAGCGATCAGCGCCTGCTTAACATCTTGCATGTCCGCCTGTACCGCTTCTTTGGCCTGCTCTGGCTGTTGTTTCCTCTTTGGCATAATAGTATTATGCGCCTCCCTTATACGTCTTTAAAAGATTATCGAGTTTTTTTGCTTGCTCTAAAAGCTTGGTTTGCGATGTATCATCGGTTGCCTGCAATTCGTGTGCAATGCGTTGTTTTTGCATTTTGACATATTGGCTTATCAGCTTGGCGCGTACTTGTGTAACTTCATATGCAAGTTCACGTACGGCAACATCTTGATAAAGCTCTTCGTAATGTAATGCCATAATTTTAACATAATCCCTGATGGGTAGCAATGCTCCGACCTGGTTCGGGTCTCCTGAAAAGCCAGGATTGTCCTGCAAGAACTTCAACAGAATACGCGCTTGTTCTTCCGGTAGCATGTCAGGAGTAAGGGGCAATAATATCTCACGTACGCCCGGCTGCATAAGTGCGACGGCCAGTAAATGGTTTTGGGTCTTAAGGTAGTCCATAAGCTCTTTGGGGGGCAGCTTTATGTCCGCACGTGGCTTCTTAAGTACTGTTTTACGCTCGGCCTCTTTTTGATGCAACTTAGCAAGTAATACCTCATGTCTGACACCAATGAGCGTAGATAACTGTTCGAGATAGTGCTCTTGTTCAACTGTGTCAGACAAATTGCGTATAACTGCCAGAACCATATCGCTGAACCGGCGCTTCCCCTGCGCAGAAGTAATATCAAATTGTTTCTGATACCTGTCAATTAACCAGTCCGGCGCGTACTGAGGTTCCGTAATAATGCTTTTCCAGGTATCCACACTTTGTCTGATGAGCTCGTCCGGGTCTTTACCACTCGGGATTACTACAACACTCAGATTCACATTGACTTTGCTGGCAACAGGTATGGAACGCTCTGTAGCATTCAGGCCAGCGCTATCAGCGTCAAAGCATAGCCGGATATCCACTGCAAACCTGCTGATCGTTTTCAGATGTGACTCAGTAAGCGCTGTGCCGGCAGTAGCTACGACCTGCCGCACCCCAGCCTGATGACTACTGATGACATCCAGGTTCCCCTCAGTAACGACGGCGTAGCCACTCTTACGGATCGCTTCTTTTGCCAAGTGCAGGCCAAACACGTGGCGCGATTTATCATAGAGCATTGTTTGTGGAGTATTTATATATTTCGGTGCGCCCGGGTCATCTATAAGTAAACGGGCAGTAAATCCAATGATCCGTCCCTGTGCGTCGGCTAGCGGAATCATAATACGCCCGCGAAACATATCACCTATACCACGGTAACGCTGCGCACTCAAACCGGCCCTTTTAATGTGCTGTTCAGTGAATTGCTTAGCCTTCAAAAAATCGATAAGCGCCGTGCCGTTGTTCGGGCTGTAACCAATGCGCCATTCTATGGCAGTCTCCTTAGTAAAACCACGTTTAGTCAGAACATAGGTGAGTGCGTTATTATTATTTTTGAGTTGAGCCTGGTAAAACCTGGTGGCCAGCTCTAAAATCTCATAGAGACGCTCCTTTTCCTTGCCAAGCGATGCCGTATTAGTATTTCGATATTGGTCTAAGTCAACTCCGGCCTTGCGGGCCAGTAATTCCAACGCACCCTTAAAATCCAGACCCTCCATCTCCATGACAAAGCTGAACATATTGCCGCCCTTGCCCGAACTGAAATCGTGCCATATCTGCTTCTCGGGACTGACCATAAAGCTCGGCGTCCGTTCACCGCTGAACGGGCTCAAACCCTTCCAATTACGGCCTGCACGCTTCAACTCCACGTAGTCGCTAACAACCTCGTCAATGCTCAGCCGCTGCTTAATATCTTCAACCGCATCCATGGGCTTTATTGTACTCTATATCACCTCTGTTTAACAGATGAACAATAATAACCAGAATAAGCTATTACATTACCGCGTCAAAGTAAGATTAAGATATCCAAAATAGTAAAGTGAGCTTGTCTTAACTAAGGTTTATCTCTTGCGTGAGCTTTTTGTAATTTTCGGTCAAGCTCATTCATTTCACGCGAGTACTCCGCAAATGGTTTTAGCCCCACGCTAGCGCGACGTTCGTCTAGATGTTCAACGTCTTCTATAGGACGGGGGCCAAATGACTCACCCGTATCGCTCGCTCCATCAAACTGTGTGCCATACAATTGCGGTTTGCCGGTATTCACCCGTACCCGATCTTCGAGGTATGCAACATTTATAGGAGATACTTCACTTTCAGGCAAATTTTTGATTAGTTCTAGACACCTGGCCTGGAACTTAGTATCACGATCTGCATGCTGGACAAGAAGCCAGGCATCATCTGCAGCTTCAGCTCCAACATCAGAGAGAGTCGGCCAACCATACGCGGCAACTATCTCCTTCATCCTAGCAGTATTACGTTTATCTACTGATTCATCCCAGGGGAGCCCTTCTTCCAATTTGTGCCTCATATCTTGGTCAGTTTTAGCCATCTCTATTAGTTCGCTTATTAGTTCCTTGTTTGGTCTTGTTTCCACTCATGTTATTTAAACATAGAAGGTAAGGAATATTTGGTATTCTATAAAGATGGATGTCCTATATAATGCATCTCTTCACAAAGACCTGGAACTAATAGAACCACAGCGTACGTTATCTAGACCTACTTATACTGGCAAAGACAAGTACATTGGGGATTATGTCTTCGCAACTAAGGATAAGCGTTTGGCGGCCATGTACTTAGCAACAAAAGGTCTAGCGACCCTACTGGAGACAGAAGCTGAATTCAGTTACATTGTTATCTGTAGCGACCAAGCTGGTTACATAGCCAATGATAAAGGTGGAGCCATATACGAGTTACCTACAGATAAGTTCAGCGAGACTCCACAAGAAGGATTGACAGAGTATGAGCTGGTGAGTGCCGACCCAATAAAGCCTTTAGGCAAGATTGTATATGAAAAGTCCTTAGACGCCATGTTAGAGCATGGGATAACAGTCTACTTTGTGAATCAGAAGACTTTTGATGGACTTATGCCGGTAGGTAGCGATAAGTATAGGGCAATACTAGATTTACTGCCGTCATATAATGCACGATAGTTTAAACTTGTAGTCGGTTATTAATCTGCTAAATTGACATAAGCACTTTTTTATGCTAAGGTTAATACTCTATGGGTAACCCTAATCTTAATACCAGCAGAAGTCCCGCTGAGGAACACTTACAACCTGAGTACTTGGGTCATGACACTAAAGAACTCACTTTTCGGGATGTGTTACAAAAACGACTGTCTCCCGGTTTTACGTATGAAGTAAGTGAATCGCGGTTAGGTGAACTCGACGCAGAACACGGACACATATTAGAACGTAAAGATCGCTATGACCGTATGAGTCCTACCCTGCCTGATGGAAGTAGGGCAAATATGTCAGCCTACAATAACGTCATCATAGAACTTGAAGAAAACGAACAGGAAAGTGTTGGAAACGGAAAAGGGGTTTTAAACCTTGGCACTTATAAAAAAGAAGACGTTGGACTAGTATTTAGTAATGTAGAACCTCACAGTACCGCAGCTTTGTTTGTAAAACATGAACTGCTGCCGCTCATAGGAAATCCTAGTCGTATTAAAAGCGTGGAAGATAGATACGTAACTATTGCCCAGGTTGAGAAAAAGGCGTTAGATCTTATTGAAACATTGAAGCTTCCATATGCGGGCGGTGACGGGCTCAAATGCGAAGAGTTTTTGAGAGAGTGTTTCGTTGTGGTCAAAGAAAAAGAACAACTGATAGATACCGAAGGGACACATAACGAGAACCTGAAACAAACCCTACGCCAAGCGCACAAGCTCTTAGAGAAAGCTAAATTGGACTCTCTTAGTACTGGTGTTAAGATCACAAAGATAAATATACAATCGGTTTTGGGCAGAGTTTCCACTAAAGAGACACGTCAGACACAAGAACCTGAAACGATTAAACCACCCTCAAGTAAGGACTCGACTGAAGATATGCAGGATATGCTACGAAACGCTTTTAAAGGAACAGATTTCCACCTCCCAGGCGAGCCAGCAAACAAACCACAAAAGTCTTGATAAGTTATAAATAGACATGAACCCCATAGGTAATATTCTCATATCTTCCCTCTGGCTATTGAGCTTTATATTTATAGATTTTGTTCTATATTACACCCCTGGACTTACCAGAGGCCCGTTAGTTATAGCGTGCATACTTACTGTAATAGTATTGGTTATAACCATTGCAGCTCTGTACCAAGCTATAAAGCACCGACATGATAAAGAGCAGTGGTGAGCTAAAGACAGTGCAGCTACGTTTCAAACCTGCAACTAAAGATTTTAATGACCTACTGGACAGTGGTTACTTACGTTCTCTTTGGCAGAAGATCGGTTCAAGCTATATCCTAGCCGCTCAAAAAGTTACGGGACTGAGCTTTAATTGTGAAGGTATTGTGGTTCGATGTGGAAAACTAGAGCATACGATGTCTGGCCTGTCTGGCAGCCAAGCTATCCAGATTGCCACGCACCATAAAAGATCAGACGATGAGTTTGAGCACCTACGGATGAGTGACGATGGGCTTATTGGTAGCTTGACCCATGAATTGGGCCACAGACTGTTAGAGCGGAATGGAATATTTATTCCGACATCGGTAATACTTGGCCATGATTATGAAGCACATCGCCTAATATATCTTTTTCTATATGATTCTTGGGTACTGGCATTTGGAAAATATAAAGCCGACGGAATTGCTAAGTACGACACAGATAAATTTTCAATACCAGGTTATAAAGAAGCTTGGGACTGGGCTATGAGCTTGTCACCAAGTGAACGCGCAGGGCTCACTAGATACCTAGTGCGTAATAAACGACTGCCAAAAGTTGGTGAAGCGCTATGAAGGAATATTATGCAGCTAAGTTTCAAACCTGCTTCAAAGGACTTTAGTGATCTCCTGGATACTGGATACGGCAAAAGATCGGAGCAGATTACTGTAAGGCTCTAGAAAGTGTTACAGGCCTGCCTTTTTTACATCGCTGGGCATCGGTTCGCTGTGGTAAGCTGAGCGAGCAGATCCGGACGTATTGGCAAAGAGGCCATGTGGCTTTCAACCCACAGACAAAGGGACGATGGAACATTTGGGCAAGAAAGAGTTAATGATGATGAACTCATAGTAAGCTTTACCCATGAACTCGGCCATCGTTTGCTTGCCGAATACAAGATCTTCGTACCGCTTGATGAGCCTAGAGAAGACTACGAAGTGCATCGGATTCTATATGTCTTTCTATACGATACGTGGGTTGCAGCTTTCGGAGTATACAGGGCTAACGAAATGGCCAAGCATGAAGCCAGAAGCACAATGCCGGCCGACTATCGGGATGCGTGGAAGCGGGCAATGTCGTTATCCGCTCCTGAGCGTGCCAAGCTTACGCGTTATCTTGTGCGTCATAAATGTCTGCCGGGTAAAAAGGCGTGGACGGGTTAGCTTTTTGCATAGTGGTTTCCGATAAATCTCATCCGTCAACCAATCGCTAAGCAGATTTTGTAGCGCTTAGACTCTTGAAGAATACTTTAATGCAATATTTAAATGGTTTTTGTGGCACCCGAAAATATCAATTGCTATAATTATTATTGTGTTTTTGTGGCTATTGGGTGTAAGTCAGTAGCCTTTGGTTCGATACCAAGATAGTATGCGCCGTTCTTTCCTACGATCTCAAGGGCGAAATCATGCACGTTTGCGTCGGCATCTGGGTTTCGGTGAAAAGCATCAGTCTTGCTAGTGTAAACAAAATCATCAACTGCTACTAAAGCAGAAAACCAACGCCCAGGGTTATGAACAGTGGAATGTTTATAACGGTCAAGAAAGATCAACTTTGCACCAAAAGCCCGTGCAGTTTCACCCTCATAATCAATGCCTTTTTGTCGAAGCTCAGGCTTATAAAGCATGGTCATAATCGTTGAAGATAGAGCTTCTTTTGGATTATCAAGGTATAGTGGAGCTGCTACATTCAAGTGTGCAATAGCTTGCGCTACTCGGCCGTACTTCTTAACGAGTTCTAAGTCTTGTATCTGGAATGCAAATAAATCTTCATTCCCTTTGTTATCTGTTCTAAATATACCTAGTTCGCTTCTAAATGCGGGGTTCAATAAATTGGACATCTCTCACTCTGGAGTAATTAATAGGTGATGGTGGAATATTATACACTTATACTATAGGCCTGTCAATAATTACACTAAAAATAACTATTGCTCTTGTGGTGTGGCTACTTCATGTTTTTGCTTTTCGATGATTTCTGAGTAAACTTAAAGATTGATTTTAAGTCTGACCAAATACCCATGCTTTTAGTGACTTGGCTCTACCTTTATCATAAGAAACGATATATTTTCCATTATAATTACAGATGGTGGGGTAAATGGCTAAATACTCTTGCTCTCGAAAGTCTATGTCTTCATTCTCCTTTTTTATAACAGGAAGCACAGCGCATTTTTCTATCCCGTGTGAACCATCCATAAACCCTATTTCCCATGGTATCCACCGAGATAATGGCTCACCTTTAGTATTAGTATTCTTTGATTCTGCTGCAACCTGTGTATGCTCAGAATAAACAGTTACGAGTGCTAGGCATTTTTTCATCACCTCTCTAAGCATTAAGGCTTGTTTTTTTCTTGACGCATTATTAAAACTGTCGTTCTCTGCCCAACTGATAAAGTGTGCAAAGGTATGAATTTTATATAAGTTCATACCTTTATCTTTAAATGCTTGTATATTAATACTGTCTCTTTTAGTTTGAGAAATAAAAACATGCGGAACAATATCTAAAATTGCTTGTTTTGCCTCATTTTTTACTTTTGTATTTTTCTTAAACATAATAAAAACAACGTCCCTAAGGACGTATTATTGTTTGGGTAGAAACTTTCAATTAGAGCTAAATCTATCCTAGATTATATACTTATACTCTGCTATTTAACAACCTTAAATTGACGAGTTTTGAGGCTCTAGAAATCTATCCAATATTGGGGTCTAACAAGGACTTTAGACTTACAAAGGTAAATGCAGGTTGCAACCCCTTTTGTCTTCGTGCCCTGTTTATGTCAAGCATTTCTTCTCTAGTATAAAATGCGTCCGGTACCTCTTCATCTCCAAACTTCTTCATATAATCTAGGTACGAATCTACTTCTTCAGGTGATAAGTTTCTCTTTTCTAAAGCCTCGCTAATTAGAATCATCCTCGGCTCTTCACGCTTATCGTCTATTGCCTCTTGAATATATGTTTTCCGTGCTAATTGTTCTGACATTGGATTCTCCTTTATATGAAGGCTTCTTTATTGCCTATATTTTTGATCTCTTCGCCAAGGGCCTCTGTTTCACTCCTGACTATCTGCTTATAGTCAGGACAGACTCGATTTAGAATGACAAGTTGTTCATCTTCGCTCTTACCCATTGAGGCCGAGTACTCATCAAGCTGTGCATCGGTCATGCCTGCGGCTATTCTTGTCCCAACCCGCGTCTCTAGCTCTTTGTATACAGCATCAGCCAAGAGCTTTATCTGCTTGGTAGTCAGGCCCTTGATTCCATATTTTGCAAACCATTCTTTATCTAAAGATACCATTATATTCCTTATTCACTTGAGCTATGAGCCCAGTATACCTAATTGAGGTTTAGAACGATTTTTTCATTACAAATTCATATCTAATTTCATGATATTCTTCTGCTTTGTCAGCGTATTGTATAAATGCTACGAGTTCAAACCCCAATTTCTGTAATATGATAATTTCTTCTGCTCCACCGTCAGAAAAGAATAAGCCGCCTTTAGTGAGCGTTCTATATGCTTCACAGTAAATTTGTATACGTTGGGCATGCACGACTTTCTCGGGTTTAAGGGTACCTATAGCTACCTGCCCCATTTCTAACTTCGCTACTTCGAATTCTTTTTCGAATTTGGGAACAGCTTTGTCTTTTGATTCCCGATCTAGTTCAACCCACCAATCGCTCGAAAATGACATCTTTGCCATTAGAAAAATCCCAATGGACTCATCCTTATATGGCATATGTCTGCCGTCCAATCGCTCGTCTGTAATTCTAGCAAACTCGGCAGCTTTCGAATAATGCGGCATTGGGTTAAGCGTAGTGTTTGTGATAACCGGTTTAGAGTTTAGTTCAACGCTCTCAAGGAAGAAAAAACCTGCTTCGGTAGGGCCACCTATTTCTATTATTGGTTTATCAACTTTAGCGATCTCCTCTTGGACTGATGTAGGCTGCCACAAATAGTAATCTTGTCCTTTACGTAATTTTGGTAGCTGTTTC
>JBGTMJ010000048.1:0-18023 GCA_041743655.1 Saccharimonadales bacterium (SeqCode)
ACGGTAGGCAAGGCCAAGGTTACGCATGGCCTGACTTGCTGATTGTTCATTAGCCTTTAATATGGAAGCGCGGTCTTTATCGGTTAATTTTTTCTCCTTGCCATGGTCCCAGATTGTAGCGCACCGTTCTAGAATGCTCTCAGGCGCTCCTTTAGCAAATACGTACAATTCTTGCTTGTCACCATACTGTCGTAACGAGCTCATGCATTTGCGGCCGGAATCAAAGGCAAACTCTTTTACCTCTGTATACTGTTTATTGAGTTGTTCAATGTTAATGCCGCTTTTCATCGCCAGCGTTACAAGCGCTCCCTCAGTAGGGTCGCCCAAGCAATACCAGGTAGCGTGCTTCTCATCAGGCTGTCGGATGGTGGCGTTGCTTGCCAAAGCTGCTGTTACGAAGAATAAGTCGAGCTTCTGCTGGTCGGCGGCATCGACAGGTTCGTTTTTAGAATCTACTAACACACCAGCAGGTTCATAGCCAGCTCCAGTTACCCCATACAGAGACGTTCCTATCAAGAATTGCTCAACGGTCATTTGGTTCTTCGTGAGGGTACCAGTCTTATCAGTGCAAATAACGTTGGTTGCACCCAGCGTTTCTACCGAGGATAACTTTTTTACGAGCGCTCTGGCTTTTGCCAGTTTACTGGCTGCTTGGGCGAGGGCAGTATTAATTTCGGCTGGTAACCCTTGGGGTATAAGGGAGCTAGCTATGCCTATAGCAAACAAGAAAGCATCTTTCATGGTGAGTCCAGATGCGGTAGCGGCTGGAAGCAGGAGTGTACAGAGAATAATGGTCCCCTGGGTAATACGCGTGGCAATATGACGCATTTCTTTCTGGAGCGGGCTTGCGTCGTTCTTGATAGCTTGACTCAAGTTCGCTATACGGCCAAGCTCACTTTGCATACCCGTGCTGATCACTACGCCATGGGCATAGCCGGTAGCTACGGTAGTCCCCATGAATACCAAATTGTGACGGTTCGCGAGCGGAACGTCGGTACGGATGGCATGCGTGAACTTACGGGTTGGGTTGCTTTCCCCGGTCAGTGCAAAATCGTTCGTGCTTAACTCGTCTTCATCTATAATGCGCAGGTCGGCTGGAACGGCATTGCCTTCCTCTAAGTAGACGATATCACCAACCACAATCTCGGCTGTCGATATAGGTAGCCTTTGTCCGTTACGTATCACCGTTGCTTCGTCGACTACTAGGCGTTCCAGTGATTCCAGTACTCTCTCAGCTTTGAATTCCTGCAGGAAACCTATCGTAATGTTAAAGAGCACCAGGACTATAAGGATAGTAGTCGTACGTACGTCACCCAAATAGTAGGATATGACACTGCTGGCGAGCAAGAGTATGATCATTGGATCTTTAACTTGCTTTAGATAGGTAAATAGAATCGGCTCTTTATGTTTTACGGCGAGTTCATTCCTACCATACTGTTGCAAACGCGATACGGCCTCCGCTGTCGATAAGCCGTTACCGGTTGTCTGTAACTGTTCTAGTGTGTCATCACTAGTAAGCCTATAATAGTGCGGCTGTTCGCTAGTACTCATTCATAAGCATTATACGTGTAATCACTATTAGATGTAACTGGCCACTCATCTAGGAGCAGTCATCGAATGACTCGTATATCACCATATTCACAGACAGTTCCTGGGTAAAGTTTATTCCACCGAGATGCGCGTGCTGTCGTCATCGCCAGCCTCCGAGTCGTCCAAGACCGGCTCGCCACGGTCGTCGACACACAATCTAGGCACGCACGGCCAAAAAAAGCCGACGCGCTTTTTTGGCAGGTTAAAGTGCCGGATATGTGTTAGGTCGAATGTGTTTTCATCGGTAAGTTTTTCACCTTGAGCGCGAAGGGTGTACCAGCGGGTAATTGCTTCAAATACACTTAGTACTTTAGCGTCTGGATGTTTGTCGTGCAGCTCCTTGAATATATCCTTCTGTTCTTCAACAGTTCCTTCCACCCCAGGAGTATATTCTCTTGGGACCAGGCTGAACATAAACTTATTACAGTTGGCCGGATGAGTACCGGCAAGTTCCTCGTCGGTGTATTTATCATAGAAGCCGTCATAAATAGAGGTTTCGTGTGGTTGGTCCTTGCCGAAAGCCTTTGCAACCTTGTAGATATCTTTGCGGCCAATCTCTATGTTAGGCGTGGCAATAATGTCGTAAGGTATATTTGGATTAATTGCTTGGTACGCTGCAAGTCTCTCGGGGGTAAACCACGTTTTAAACTCGGCCTTAAGTTCCTTTAGATCTCTCACTTCTACCCGGCTTTTACTCTTACAGCCTTCGTTAAGGGCATCAAGAACGTCTGTATAACCTTGGTGAGCAGAGGGTAGCTTTTCGTTGGCAAGCTCTTGGGCCTTAAGCCATCCTGTAGTATCTTGGCTAGCTTCGGTGTTCCTTATTGCACTTTGTGCTGCTACTGCGCCTATTAAGGGTAGCTTTAGGCCGCGTTCGCGAGCATGTGAGCCCTTAACCAATAACTCATCTGGCTGTTCTTCAGCGGTAGCATTTACGGTTATGTCGTTACCTTCAAACCGCATGATCTAAATAGCTCCTCACCAATCAGGGTAACTTAGAATGAAGGTTATCTTATCAGTTTGGTGCTTAGAGCGCAAACAGGTACGGTCTCAGGTTAAAGGGGTGTCTTTGCAGGTGTGTCACTTCTTGGCCGTTTGACGCGTCCACTTAGCAAACTAAGCCCTATACCAAGCAAAGCCCAACAAGCCATATACCATAGCAAGCCGGCTTCCATACTAACTGCTGCATTCGTGCCGCTGGTAACCTTTTGGGTAGTGATGGTATGGAGAGTGAGCGGTCCGAAAGCTACCTCATACATGGTGCCATCAGCTTGTACCTTTGCCGCTGATGCGCCAAGGACCAACAAGCCTACCCAAATAACCATACCTGCAAGCACACTTATCATGACCTTGCTCATCATTTCTCGTCGCGTACTGTCTTTATCTAACATGTATCCTCCATATATAGGTGTTACGTTTGTACTCAATAGCCCATGAGGCTAGCAGAAGAAGCGTGATACTAAAAACCTGGTAGGTAACTACGTGTCTAACTGATAGTGATCCGACTGCCGCCGTTACGTGGGCAGGCAAGAGCAAAACGCCGATGCACAGCAGGCTAGCCATGCACTGTCCCAATATGTCACGCTGTTTGGCAACGATGAGCGTCCCGGCAAATATACCGGTCGCCATACCTATGGCTATCTGCAGGAGGCTTAGCAACAAGGTTTGTATGCCAAAAAGATGAATAGACCAGATAAGGGGCGACACTGCTAACAAACCTGTCGCAAACGCAATAAAAATATGATTGAACATAAAATATGCACTACCCTTTAGACTGGCTATTTCGGCTGGATGCTCACGCCTGCATAGTGGTCGGATATCGGAACAGAATGCCGATGCAAGCAGGGCTGCAAGCAGTGCAAACGTGTCGGCACCAGCGAATGCCTGCTTTGCGCCAATGGCAGCAGCGCCACTACTTAGTAGCAACGTTACTAAGAAGCCTAAACGCGTGGGCGTAGCCCGCCACACCTTGCGCACGAACCACATAACCGGTGGCAACCCACTGCCGTAGACACGTTTGTTCCGTACGACATAGATCGTATCCTTTATAAATCGGGTGCTACTGGAAAGGAAGAGTAGGCTTAAGGATGCGAGAAGTGCGACGAACAGTAAAGCTGCAGTAAGACGTAGGAGGTTGTCGGTGCCTGGGCTATTCATAATGCTGAGTAGTTTGTATTCACCCCAGAGGATTAACGGAGTGGTCACGAGCTGTATCAACCTATACTGTCTTGGCGTACTGTGTACTATGCCGAAAGCTGCCAGTATGCCGCCTGTTAATGCTACTGGCATGAGCAAAGTTGGGACGCCTGCCTTGAGTGCCAGCAAAGTGAGTGGATAGCCAGCAAGGGTAATAGCTATGATTGCTAACGTAGCAGAAGGCAACAAATAGGCAAGCCATCGGCTATGCTGCTTAAGAGGCAACACCAATAGCATTCTTGTAAGGGTATCATGACTAGTTTGTAAGAGACCCGTGGCTGAAAGGAGGGGCAACAGCACTACCAGTTGTGCGACAAAAGCTACGGAGCCCAGGAGATAGATGTTGTTGCCTGTGTAGTGAATAGGCACGTTATCTAGGCTTTGGGCCATAGTTATGCCTAAGAGTAGCGCGGCTACCCATACTACACCTATACGTACGTATGCCGACTTCAGCGGTTGGCTACTACCACGGCCGAAGGTGGTTGCGAATATAACTTTGTATAGTCCCACGTTTATTCCTTTGAGCGAGTCATATGTAAAAAGAGTTTTTCTATGCTGCCATACCTTTGGATAATGCTTGCAGTTTTAGCATGTACTTTGACCGAACCATTACCGAGCAGCACAATGTCGTTCGCCACGCGCTCTGCCCACCATAAATCGTGCGTGGCTGCCAGAATACATGCTCCGCGCCCAGCTTCACTTTTAATAAGATCTTCGGCAGCAATAATTGCCAGCGGGTCTAGCCCATTGCGCAGTTCATCTAAGATAATGACTTTTGGTTCATGCATAAGCCCTGCGATAAGCTGTACTTTCTTCTTATTGCCGTGACTTAGTGTCCCTAAAGGCTGATCTGCAGCAGAGAAGTTAAGCAAACGGGCAAGGTAGTTGACCCGGCGATGCATGTCGGTGTGTATGCCAGCATCTTTGTATATACCGCCCAAGAGCTTAAAGTATTCTGCAGCACTGAGTTCTTTGATGAGCCAATCCTCATCATCCGGCACGAACCCTATCACTGCTTTGGTAACACGTAGATTGTTTGTAACAGTATATCCGGCAATCGTAATCTCCCCGGAAGTTGGACCCATGAGTCCGGTTACACATTCTATGAGTGTTGTTTTACCACTGCCGTTTGCTCCGGTGACACAAAGTACGGTTCCGGGCTTTACGCTCAACTGCCGTATATGTAGGGCAAACGTATTGCTGCGGTTAACGTGCAGGTCTCTAATGCGTATGGCCGGTTTCATTGGTATACCTTTTTTGCGTTCAGCGCTTTGCGGAGACTCTGGCCATCCCCATACCAAGGGAGCAGACTCAGCATATGGAACGAGGCAATAATGATAGCCAGCAGGGCCAGCAGGCCATTATCTGTTGTCGTCAGCAACATGCACCCGATTGCCATGCAGAAACCTACGCCACACAAGGGACCAACCAGGGAAGACTGTAATTCCACCTGCGGTGTGAGCTGTTGATGAATAATCCCTAAACGCATACCGCGCTGCAAAATGCTTGGTTCGACACCCTGCATTTTAATGACAAAGGCATGCGCTAACTCATGTACATACATGCTGCATACAAATACTGTTATGCCCGTAAGGCCAAATGTAATTACGGTGCTTATAGGTAATAGGTTGCCTATAACTATCTCTGCACAAACACAAACAATAGCCAATAAAAGTATCCAAGAGGCCCGCAGTATAGCTAGGAGCAGAGTCGCTGCAGAAAAACTTTTTCGCCATGATAATGGCGCATAACGCAAACCAAGCAGCAGTTGTAAGACAGTATGCCGGAGAACTACTATACGTTCTAGCAGGCGGCGTTTGCGCTTCAGCGCGCCGGCAAGGTTCAGAAAGCCGAGCATATCATGAAGCTGGCTGTCACCGATGCCAAACTCGCTGGCTAAAGACCGTAACTCACCAAACGTATTACCTTGCTGCAGAGCGTACACTATTTGTCTGCCCGGCTGGTTTATATGGTGCGCCACGCCAGCCGGCAGATCATGCAACAGCGAATCCTCCACCACAAAACATTCCTTTATAGATAGTTTGTCACTATCGAGCAAGAAGGGGCATGTATGCGCAAAAGGCATGTTAGCGGCACAGGATTTCTACACGTTTCTGAGACCAGTTCATACCCATGCTTTTGGCACCACGCCAACCACACAGAACTATAGCTGCTGCAGTCATGCCTCCTATGCCAATCACGAAAGCAAGGGCGACAATAATTGGGCCTGCTTCTTTGACGCTATAACTGTTTGATTGATAGGGAACTATAAGACTTGATTGCATTCCTTTATCCTTTACTTAGGTTATTGTGGCTGCAGTTTAAGAACTGTTACTTAAGCTGTCAATACAATACTATCTCTGTAAAGTGTAGTTTAAAATGCAACGGTTAATCAATTCGCAAGATGTAAGCAAGAAGCGCTGGATATGGTTAAAGGTAGCGCTTTACCACCAATCAATCGCGCAGGTTGTGATTATTTCTATCATTATAGTGCGAGTACTATAGGTAAAAAGTAACTATTAGTGCGTATTTTGACGATACGATAAGAGAAAAATACTGGTTAAGCCAGATTTGGCAAAAACTATATGCTTGTGTGGCAATTTTTAAGGCTATTTGATGATATCACTAGGCCATGATTGGTTTAATGAATTTAGGTATACACACTTAAGATAAAAATGTATTGACAAATGACACGAAGTGCTATAATATGACAATATATGTCAATATCATATATCAGAATCGCCAGAACCCCAGATGTAGCAAAGGTCTTATCCGACCTCAGGGCTCGCTTTAGTCTTTTGAATGAAGCAGAGATTATAAAATATGCGCTCTCAGAGGTGCATAACAAAGAGGTGGAGGATAAGATGGAGCACGAACAAAAAGTTCGTGAAGCATTTTACCAGGCAATTGAAGAGGGTAGCAAAATAGGTGATAAATACCTTGCAGAAAAGGGCATTAACAGAGATAATATGTCAGAACAAGAACTTTATGAAGCAGTCTTCGAATCACCCAAAGACAACGATGAAAATAATCGTTGATACGAACCTCTTTCTATCGGTGTATCTTTTTCAAGGGAAAATGGTACAAGCCATTTTTGAACTTGTGCTTAATGATAAGCTCGAAATGATTGTTTCACCAATCCTAAAAACAGAAGTATCAAAGAAGCTAACTTATTATGGAGCAACAAAACAGCTTCATGATAAGGTTATGCACTTTATAGAGTCCAAAAGTACGGTACTTGAGCCGACAATAAAAATCGAAAAGTCACGGGACGTAAAGGACAATTTTCTTTTGGAACTGGCCGAAACTGCCCAGGTTGACTTTTTGGTAACGAGAGATAAAGACTTGTTGGTATTGGGAGAATAGAATAACACCAAAATTGTTATGCCAGAGGCGTTTATGCCACTCTTGAGAAAAATGAAACTGTTAGAGTAATCTCTTGCGACAAAGATCAGACTCAAATTTTACCTAGGGCACAAGAGCTCTCAGTCAGGTTAGGAAAATGCCTTTTATCCAAATAGTAGAGAATAATCAGACTGATAAGCCCAGCAATGGACTGGATTAAAATGTTCAGCCCATAAATGGTGTGAGGTATTTTGTACTCGGTCATGAGTGAAGCTATGAATATTAAGGCTAAATACTAAGCCAACAAATCCACCTAGTACCAATACTTGGTAGACAACTAACGGATCGTTGTCACTCAAAATCATGAAGAGGCCTATGATAACGCCCCCAATGAGATAGAACCCAAGTTTTGATGCTCGAGTAAGGGTGTGCTGCATGATTGTATTAAGCCATACATTAATAAGCTGGCGAATATTCAATCCGCAACTAAAGCATATTTTTGAGTATATTTTAAGCCTAAACTAGCTAAAAAGGATAAAGTCGAGTTCAGTATTTTTCAAAAATACGTACCGGTCAATCTATCCTGATGAGCCCGAATAATATATGTTAACCTGCCCTGTATCAATTAGATATGTCCCTCTGTTTCTTGAGTAGGCGCCAGAGTATATACTTAGGGGTATGCCTAAACGTTTAGTGATTATCGACGGGAAATCTGTTTTTTATCGTGGCTACTATGCTATGCCTAATTTAAGTACCAAAGACGGTACACCAACCGGTGGCGTGTATGGCTTTGCCGTACTGGCTTTGGAAGTCGTCAAGCGGCTCAAGCCAGATTACGTTTGCGTTGCCTGGGACAAAAGTAAGACCAATATCCGTTCGCGCCTGGCATTATACCCACAGTACAAAGCGGGGCGTAAAGCGCCACCACCTGATTTCTATGAGCAAATACCAGTTTTGCAGAATCTGCTTGATAGCCTGGGCTGGCCCTTGTACGAAGCCGATGATTACGAAGCCGATGATCTCATGGGCGCATTTGCCAAGCAGGTAGGTAAAAAGGGAATCGAAAGTTATCTGGTAACCTCTGACCTTGACGTATTGCAGTTGGTTAATTCGCATACCCATATCTATACGCTCAAGAAAGGTTTAACAAGTATCGAACTGTTCAATGAAGCGTCATTCAGGGAAAAATATGGCGTTGATGCCCACCAGTGGGT
This sequence comes from Saccharimonadales bacterium (SeqCode), assembly GCA_041743655.1. GTDB lineage: Bacteria > Patescibacteriota > Saccharimonadia > Saccharimonadales > UBA4665 > JARIHD01. Next base: position 8,346 of record JBGTMJ010000048.1, read on the forward strand.
TGATGTCAAGGCACTGAAAGGTGATTCTTCGGATAATATCCCCGGGGTGACCGGTATTGGTGAGAAAACTGCGTTGGAGCTGATCGCTGAGTACAAGACGCTTGATGGCGTATATGAAAATATTGACTTACTGAAGCCTGCCCTTAAGGAAAAGTTAGACAAAGACAAAGACATGGCTTACTTAAGCCAGAAGCTTGTGACACTTATGGTGGATGCACCAGTCAAGCTGGATCTTGCCAGGGCTAAGCTGCAAGATGGTGTGACCCCGGAATTTGCTGCCATGCTGCGTAAGCTTGAATTCCGCTCGTTACTCCGACAAGCTGAAGCTCAGTTATCACATAAAGATATTGTTGCAGCAGAGGCCTCAGTTGACGCCGTAGAGCCTGCCAAGAAGGTCGCATATAATCCTGAATCGTTCGGAGGCCATGAGCCACGTGTTCTGGGCCTAAGCAGTGATGGCGGTGAGCTGCTAGTGAGCACTAAGCCACAAGAATATGCAGTTGTGAGCCTTCATGGGCTTACCCAGGCAGAAGTCAGCGCTATAGCAGCTGGGCCGGTTATAGGCCATGACCTTAAAAGTACATTCAGGGCCTTGCTTGCCAACAGTATTGGGTGGCCAGGCAAAGTAGGCCACGACACCCGTATCGGGGCGTTCATGCTGAACTCACTGGAACGTTCGCGTGAGCTGGGTGATCTGCTGGAGCAACACATCGACACCGATGATGCCGGCCAGGTAACCGCAGCTATCTGGAAACTATATAGAGACCAACGGCTACAGTTTGAGCAGCTTCCAAAACTCGCTCAGCTGGCGCGCGATGTCGAATTCCCAACCATTCATTTACTGGCACAGATCGAACACGAGGGCATTTTACTCGATAGCAATTACTTACATGAGATGAGCATCAGGTTCGAGCAAAAAATTGGGGCATTAGAGCGCAATATTTATGCCAAGGCAGGCAAAGAGTTCAATATTAGTTCGCCAACCCAACTGGCAGCAATTCTATTCAGTACGCTGCAACTGCCAACCAATGGCGTCAAAAAAGGCAAGACTGGCTACTCTACTGGTGCCAACGAGCTTACTAAACTGCGCGGCTTGCACCCTATCATTGATCTTATCACCCAGTACCGTGAATATACCAAGCTTAAAAGCACCTATATTGATGCGCTGCCGAAGCTCGTCGATAAACATGGCAAACTGCACACTACATTTGCGCTGGATGTTGCGGCCACCGGCCGTTTAAGCTCTCACGACCCCAATCTACAGAATATCCCTACACGTACTGAATTAGGTCAGGCGATTCGCACTGCCTTTATGCCAGCAAAAGGACATGTATTTGTAAGCGCTGACTATAGTCAGTTTGAACTCAGGCTGGCCGCAGTCATGGCCCGCGATGAAAAGCTCATCGAAGATTTTAACCAAAACGTCGATATCCATACCAAAACGGCTGCAGAGATTTATAATATTCCTATGGATCAAGTAGACAAAACCCAACGCCGTCACGCCAAGACGGTGAACTTTGCGGTGCTGTATGGCATGAGTCCGCACGGCTTAAGTATCGCTACTGGTATGAACATGTACGAGGCTAAAGAATTTATCACCAAGTATTTTGAGCTGCGTAAGCCAATCCGTGAATACATAGACAAAACGCTCCATGACGCCCTCGAAAACGGCTACGTCGAAACAATTTTTGGCCGCAGACGCCCGACGCCCGATTTAAAGAGTAGCAACTTTGCAGTGCGTGAAGCAGCCAAACGCGCTGCTGCGAACATGCCTATACAAGGTACCGAAGCCGATCTTATGAAGATGGCGATGTTGCAGGTAGAAGCTAAGCTGGGTGGTTTAGGCAAGCAGATTCTCCAGGTCCATGACAGCATTCTAGTAGAAACCCTCGAAAAAAACGCCAATAAGGTGGCAGAAATTCTACAAAACACTATGGAACATGTCCACTCGCCGCTAAACATTAAACTGAGAGTAGATGTAAAGACAGGCCATAATTGGGGCGAGTTATAAGGAAGAACTATGTTGCTCAGGAAACGCATTGATAGTATTTTAAGAAGCTTTGAAAAGGATTTTGAGACTCATAATCGTATTGAGGTTTCACAGTCAGCATTGGTGCATAATCTCAAAATGTTCGGAAAGATTAGTGGCAAACCAGTCATCCCTGTGCTAAAAGGGAATGCATATGGTCATGGCCTGGAGCTAGTAGCTACTGCGCTCAAGGGCCAAAACGTACCCTATATTGCCGTGGATGGCTACTTCGAGGCCTTGCGGATACGTGAGGTGAGCAGTCAGCCCGTGCTCATCATGGGGGCTATAAAACCTACTAACTTTCCCCGAATAAAGTATGACAACTTCACTTTTGTTGTTCAGGATGAGGTAACGGTTGGTGCCCTTGGTGCTGTGGGCAAAAAAATTAAGGTGCACCTGGAGTGCAATACAGGTATGAATCGCTACGGTGTGAAGCCCGACGGGGTTGAGAAGCTACTCAAACTCATCATGAGCTTTCAGAACCTTGAGCTCGAAGGAGTGATGAGCCACTTGGCTGATGCCGACGGTACCGATCCAGCAACTGCTCAGAAAGCAGAAGAACAGTTTGACGCTTGTGTTGAAGCCGCACGCAAGCTTGGCGCCCGGCCTACCTTGCTGCATGTTGCCCAAACTGCAGGCAGCACTAGGTCAAAATCTCAATACGCCAACGCCATGAGGTTGGGCATTGGCCTATATGGTATTAACCCTTTTGCTCCTGATAACACCTTGCACCAGCAGCTTGCTGGTTTACGCCCAGCGTTAAGGCTGATGAGCACCATAACCCAGGTTATTAACCTTGAAGCAGGCGATAAGGTGAGCTATAGCTACACGTTTACTGCGCCAAAACCCATGCGTATAGGCGCGCTTCCCTTGGGCTATTTCGAAGGTGTCAACCGCTCGCTTAGCAATGCCGGTGTGGTAAAAGTTGGCAATACGTATGCACCAATTGTCGGCCGAGTGTGCATGAACCACACTATGATAAACCTTGACGGGGTGAAGGCTGAAGTTGGCGACGAAGTAATTGTTTACAGTGATAATCCTGATGACAGGAATGCCATTGACCGTATTGCTGCAGGGCAGGGGCTGTTCAATTATTCTTTGCTCACGGGACTCAGCCCTGATGTGCGCAGGGTACTTGTACCGTAACATCCTTCTGTTTCTCCGCCTGGCCTCGCACAGTACAGTTTGAACAGGAGTAGTTTTCCTTGCAAAACAAGCAGCATTGTGCTATTATTAGTATATTCTACGTGGTAGTAGGCAAGTTATAATTTATGAGATACTTTTTTGGATTTCTGGCCAGTGTTGCACTGATTATCTTTGTATTTATCTTAGTACTAAGGGGGTTTAGTGGCAACAACGCTCCGCAGCCGAATCGCACTCCTCTTACTGACTACGCCTCCACTAATACACAAGTGGCCATGACTATTGATGGCCCGGTTGTTGCAGAACCTGAGCACGACGCTTACCGCATTACTGTTGGCCGCAGCGAGACTCGTTTAGAGGCTTTGAAAGGTTATGAATATCAGGTAGCTGCTACTAAGACGTATGGTAATAACCAAGAGGCTTTTTACACGTTTCTTCGTGCGTTAGACCTTGCTGGCTTTAGTAAAGGCAAAGATGCTTCCGGGCAAGCAAAAGACGAGCGGGGCGTGTGTGCTGCAGGCAGGCGCTTTGTATTTGAGATTGTCAGCGGTACGTCGTCAATTCAGCGCTACTGGACAACCTCCTGTGGTGACCAAGGTACATTCAAAGGCAACACTGCTATCACGAAACAGCTTTTCGACCGCCAGATTCCTGGTACTGATTTCTCACAGACAGTCAATCGCTTGCGCCTCTAGGCGTTAAGCTTTACATATTCAAGAAGCTAGCCAATTCGAAGGACAATCGGCTTTTCGGTTTTTGCCGCAGCTTGTAACTTGGATACGTGAAAACGTAGTGTACTCGCAAGCGAGCCACTGGCAACTGTTACCACAATTAACTTGTCTTTTACTCCAACGGCTGAGCCTGAATTAAACGTTTCCTGGATATAGCGTTTAATGGCCAGAACTTCCGGCGGTTCTTTGGGGCTGTATGCCCCCAGTAAATCCTGTAAACTGTCCATCACCCAACTATACCATGTGGCCTTTATCCTGATGCTTAAAGGACACCAGGCCCCACATGTAGGTATCCCGGAGTATGTGCCCGCCCCTACGCGTCAAAGGGAATCCCTGAAGTACAGGGTTCCCTTTGACGCTTCGAGGCTACGGTACTCCGGGATACCTACATGTGGGGCCAGCAAGCCTGGTATACTGTTAAGACATTATGCCAGAGCTGCCTGAAGTAGAAACAGTGCGTATCGGCTTAAGCCGATTATTGCCTGGCAAGCAAATTGTTCGGGTTTGGCACGACTGGCCGAAGGGCTTCCCAAATGCCGAGCAAGATGTCCAGACGTTTCTAGTCGGTGCCCGCGTTACCGATGTAAGACGTCGGGCAAAAGTATTACTTATTGACCTTGATACCAACTACACGCTCGTAATCCATCTCAAGATGACCGGTCAACTGGTATATTCCGGCCGCCAGGATCATTTCGGAGCGGGGCACCCTAGCGACAGTTTGGTCGGTGAATTGCCCGATACGTCGACGCGCGTGATATTCGATCTTGTGAATGGCGACCGACTATTCTTTAACGACCAACGCAAGTTTGGGTGGGTGAGGTTACTGCCCACCGCCGAAATCGCAAACCTCGATTTTTTTCAAAAAGTAGGCCCTGAACCATTAGCCGCCGGTTTCATGCCTCAAGATCTGGCTAAACGTTTGGAAAGACGACCTAAGAGTTCTATTAAGGCAGTACTGCTTGACCAGACGGTTATCGCCGGAGTCGGCAATATTTATGCAGATGAGAGCCTGTGGCTCGCCGGCATTCACCCAGAGACAAAGGTACAGAATATACCGGCGGCTAAAGTAGAGGAGCTTTACGAAGCAGTGCGTGCAGTCATGAACTTGAGTATCTCCAAGGGCGGCTCTACCGACCGTACGTATGTTGATGCCAGGGGGAGACAAGGTAGTTACCTTACATTTGCCAACGTCTTTCGCCGTGAGGGCAGCGCATGTCCACGCTGCAACAATATCATTATCAAGATCAAAGTCGCTGGGCGAGGTACGCACACTTGTCCATTGTGTCAGGTTCGATACTAAGTGCCTTGATAGTTTGCAGGCAGCGAGCTACAGAAAGGGCGAGAGCAGCAACGTGCTATCATAGCTACGTTATGATTGTGACAATCACCGGGGTCAACGATTCGTTGCGCAAGAGTGAGCTAAATAAATTGGTAGATACTTTTATCGTTTCATATGACGCTATGGCTGTCGAACGTTTTGATGGTGAAGATGCATCCTTCGAAAGAATGTGCGAAAGCGTACAGAGCCTGCCGTTCCTGAGCCCTAAGAAGCTAGTGATCCTGCGTGAGCCGGGCAAACAAAGAGCATTTGCCGATACTATACATACGATACTCACCAGCATTGCCGATACAACTGACTTAATTATCCATGAACCCAAGCTGGACAAGCGTAGTAGTTATTATAAGACGCTTAAAAAACAGACCGACTTCCGGGAATTAAATGATTTGGACAGTATTGCACTCGGCAAGTGGGCAATAGAGTATACCAAAGGGAAAGGCGGAAGTCTGAACGGGGCTGACGCAAAAACGCTGGTAGATCGTCTGGGACCCAACCAGCAACAATTGCAGAATGAGCTGGACAAACTCCTGGCCTATAATCCTGCAATTACCCGCATGACTATCGAGCTTCTCACTGAACCGTTACCACAAGGGACGATTTTTGCGTTGCTTGATGCGGCTTTCTCGGGTAAAACACGGCGAGCCTTTGATCTCTATGCAGAGCAACGGGCGCTGAAAGTCGAGCCCCAGGCTATCATAGCGATGTTAGCCTGGCAGCTTTACAGTATGGTTCTCGTCAAGACCGCAGGCAAGCGAGGTACTGACCAAGTAGCCAAAGACGCCAAACTAAATCCTTTTATTGTTCGCAAGAATCACAATATTGTGCGTAACCTTACACTTGAACAGTTACGGGAGTTTATAAGCGATCTTTTGAAACTAGACATGCAGCTAAAACGTACGAGTATAGACGCCGATGCAGCGCTGCAGCTCTATATACTGAACCTATCAACCAAGATTTAGACTATTTTTTCTTGACCACAGTCTTTTTTGCTACAGCTTTCTTGGTAACGGGTTTCTTAGCGGCTACCTTTTTAGCGGCAGGCTTCTTGACCACAGCCTTCTTAGTACCGGCGGCAGCTTTGCCTGCCTTGGCAATCTGGCGCTGTTTACGGGCGGCTTTGTTTTTGTGGACAACACCCTTTTTGACGGCTTTGTCGATAGCACTCTGGGCTTTGCTCTGGGCGGCATCTTTCTTGCCAGTAACGGCGCGGTGTAGGGCTCTTAAAGTGTCCTTAATATTACGCTTGGTCTTGCTGTTGCGCACGGCAGCCTTGCCGGCTGTGCGGACACGTTTTTTTGCTGACTTAATGATGGGCATTTCTTCTACCTTTGTTGTTAATTTGTCAAAGTAGACTATACAGGAGAATACGTAAGCTTGTAAAGCGAAGCCCTGAGTAAATCCAACTATATTATATGTAACCATCTAGAAAATAATATCGACAAGCTTACGGTTATTGTGGTACGCTTTGCTTAAAGAATATCTAAAAGCCTTAAGGTAAAACCAAAAACCATGGAAAACCAAAACCAACAAGCAGTAGAACGGATCAAGCAGGCTAATAATATACTGGTGACGGTTAGTAATAACCCGTCGGTTGACCAACTTGCAGCTTGCATCGGCGTAACTTTAGCACTCAACAAGATGGGCAAGCATGCTACAGCAGTATTTAGTGGCGTCGTGCCATCCACAATCGAGTTTTTGCGGCCTGAAAGGACTATAGAGACGAATACTGATTCGCTCAGGGACTTTATAATCGCACTCGACAAATCTAAGGCCGATAAGCTGCGCTATAAGGTCGAAGACAGGGTCGTCAAGATATTTATCACCCCCTATCGTAACTCTATTAGTGAAAAAGACCTTGAGTTCAGCCAAGGCGACTTTAATGTAGAGGTCGTATTGGCGCTAGGAGTACATAATCAAGCCGACATTGATCAAGCTATCACGTCTCATGGCCGTATCTTGCACGATGCTACGGTGATTACTATGAATGTTCAACCTGGTGGGGAACTAGGAGGTATAGACTGGCTCGACACTACTACTAGCAGTTTAAGCGAGCTTACCACCCAGCTTCTCAACATGCTCGACAAGAAACTTGTTGACGCTCAAATCGCCACCGCCTTGCTGACAGGCATTGTTGCTGCGACAGACAGATTCAGTAACACCCAAACATATCCGCAAACAATGAGCGTTAGTGCTGAATTGATGGCTGCAGGTGCGGACCAGCAACTGGTGGCTGCTAAACTTAATACCGCTGCATCTGTAGGCGCAGATGCTATTTCTCAAGGTGACGGTGACACCAAGTTTAGCAGTGCAAGTGCTACTCAAAATAGTGCAGATGATACTTTAGACATTCCCCATGATAATAGATCCGATACCGAATCCAATCAGGCGGCTCAGCATAGCGATGACGCTGCAAGCTCTAGTAATGGCGCTCAATTACCCCCATATTTCGATGAGAGCGATGCGCATGCTCCGTTTACCCCGCAGATAGATATTGACGAACAAGGTGCTCTAAGCTCGGCTGATGAAAGCTTGCCACCTGTAACTTCAGAGATACCGACTATTGGCCACCACGCCGAGCCACCCAAAATCATGCTGGAGACGCCGACTACGGGTAGCCCACCTGCCAATGCCGCAGATCCAGACCTGACAGGCCCTCCAATGAGCAGGACGGTAGAGCCAGCTCCCGCTACAGGAGAAGAAGCCCCATCAGGAGGAGCAGTTTCTTCAGAAAGTTTTATAGTGGGCGGGTTGACGCCTGAAGTACCACCGACACCCCCAGAGACTCCAAAAGACCACCACTCTCCAGCTCCTGGCGAAACACTGAGCGAAATAGAAGAGGATATGCACAGCAGCCACTTAAATCAAAACTCCCAATCCCAAAGTGATGCTGCCACTTCGCCCGATCTTCCTCAGAGTCAAGGGGGCAACACTGCTAGTGCTGCCGCACCGCCTTCTCTAACCCCTGAGAATATACCAGCAGAGACACACCGGCAAGAGGGTGAGGAATCGCCGCAACAACAAGATCAAGCCCCTCAATCCAGCGATCTTACCGATGCCCGTGATGCGGTCACCCAAGCGATCAATGAGTCAGCTTCATCTGAACCATTCGATAATAGCCAGACGGTGCAGTTGACTCATGGTGACATACATACCAGTCAGACTGCTGCCTCTGCTCCGTCTACGGCACCAGTAGAACCTGTACAGCCATGGACGGTGTCTGCGCCTACAACTGCTGCCCGCCCAACTCTCGATATTGCTGAACCGGTGCCCGCACAACAGCAATCAGGCAGCCAAAACGGGCCAGATGCTGCGGGCCAAAACTATGATCCAAATGCACCGCCTCCCGTACCGCCTCCAATGATGCCTCCTACCAGCCAATACTGAGGTTCGTAAGGGCGTACTCGCTTATCGATAACTGGCGTATACTATCGGCATGACAAACGGACTACTGCTTGTTGATAAGCCTTTGGGCTGGACGTCTTTCGACGTTGTTAATAAGGTCCGGTATATGGCTCAGTTTGCCGGTCTCAATACAACAGGCAAGAAACGTTTCCCCGTAGGCCATACTGGCACTTTGGATCCTTTGGCTACTGGCCTGTTGATACTCCTGTTGGGTAGCTCCACCAAAAAAGCACCAGAACTCACCAAACTCGATAAAGTATATGAAGTTACGATGCGTTTGGGCCAAACCAGCACGACTGGCGATAATGAAGGTAACAAGGTCGTAGTAACAGACCGGCAACCAACCAATAAAGAGATTAAAACTGCCTTATTACAGTTCACAGGTGATCTGATGCAACGTCCGCCGATATTTTCAGCCATTAAAGTCAACGGACAACGGGCCTACAAGCTAGCTCGTGCGGGTAAAACGCCTGAGCTAGAAGCCCGCCCAGTACATATCGAGCGCAGTACACTTAATAATTATAAGTATCCCGAGGTAACAATAACGGTACACGTATCCAGCGGCACATATATACGGTCATTAGTCGAGGATATTGGCACGACACTTGGCACTGGGGCATATATAAGCGCATTGCGCCGTGTCCAGGTAGGCCCGTTCGTCATAGCTGACGCGGTTCCTATACAAGAACTCACCCCAGAGCTATTAGCAAGAAAAGTGTAGTAATTGCTTCTTCAGCCATTGCTGTGTTAAGTGAACTTACTATGTTATCGCACAGAAATGCAACAGCAACAAACTAATGCTGAGCCTATAAAGTTTCAATCGTACTCAAAGTGCAAGTAAGAAAAATGACTTTTACTTGTCCTGGGTTAGTTGACAGATTCAACGGCTATACAACCTGAATCCCGAAACCTACCCCACTCACATCAACTGGTAAGCTAACAGTGTACGCACATAGTGAACGGCGTAGCCGTTTATGCTTCTTGGGAACGAAGTGACCAAGAGCATGTGTTCTTTGAGGTAGTCGAAGACACAT
>JBGTMJ010000049.1:0-4376 GCA_041743655.1 Saccharimonadales bacterium (SeqCode)
CAGCAAACATACCTGCCCGCACATTAGTTGCACCGCAGACCACTTGCACATAGCCATGTTCGTCACGCGTAACGTTAGCTAGCTTGCCCCCATCGTCAACCTTACAGACATGCAAACGGTCAGCATTGGGATGGTCTTCGCAAGTTACAACTTTGACAATTATGGCGCCCTCGTATCGTTTACCAGCTGGTATGACTTGTTCGACAGCACCAAGCTGTGCACCAATTTTTTCGACTAATGCATCAACACCGTCTGGTGCTGGGTCTCCAGCCATACCATACTGACCACTTAACTGACCACTTAGCGTACGGAGATGGTTCAGGCTAATTTTCATGCTTGGCCGCCGCTTCGATTTTCTTCTGGATCTCGTTCAACTCCTTGTCAGCCATCCGTGGGCCCTCGACGGTAGAAACGTAACCTATGTACTTTGGGAAGAACTCCTGGTGCTTGCTCCACACACCGGTCTCGCCCGCCAGATCGCCATGGAGTGGATACAGCTTGGCGTGCACATGTGCGACACCCGTACCCTCAAACACCAGGGCCACGCGCGAAACACCCAATGCTCTTTCGAGTATTTTTGCAACCTTAGTAGCCGCATCAATCAGGCCATGGGCTACAGCCGTATCAACAGCAAAGATATAGTCGCCTGGGTTAGCTTTAGGTATGACTACTGTCAGCCCAGGTGTGCTGGGGAAAGGCGTTAAAAAGGCCAAATAATTATCATCTTCCCAAACTTTCCAGGATGGGATGTTGCCGCCAATTATTTCATCAAAGATAGTTCGTGTGCTCATATGGTATCCTTATTCGTTTCTTTCCAGAGCCTATATTTTTTGTGCCAAAGCTCTATCTCTTTTTTATTATGTGCTTCAGTCTGCTTATATGCCTGCGCAACTTCGTCGTCAATAGCTTCAATAAGCTTATTAAGCCGGACCATCATACTTGGCTCTAATTCGATAAAATTTTGTCTGTACGCAAAACGATACATGGCTTTGAGCCCGCTTGCATACTTGCGGGCACTGCCCCATTCATACTCGGAGCCGCCTGGGCTTGCATCACCTATCGCCTGAGATACTGTAAAAAGTAGATTATTTGCCGACGTGCGTAGTTTACTTTCTGTATCCCACTTCTCCTCCGCTGGCAGCTCGTGCAATTTAGCGTACATGTATTCCACTATCTCGCCTGTCTCTTTCCAGAGGGAGTTATCTTCCAATTTGGATGTCGTATTAGCATGCTTCATGAGAATTGCCTCAAGAATTCAAGTTTGCCGCTTTCGAAATGGCGAATGTCTTCGATGTTGTGTTTCATCATGACGAGACGTTCAATGCCACCCCCCCAAGCAAAGCCAGTATAGACGTTAGGGTCAATGCCCGCCATCTTCAGTACGTTCGGGTGTATCATTCCACAGCCCAAGAGCTCAATCCAGCCTGCCTGGCCGCAGATCTGGCAGCCCTTCTTTTTGCAGAACGGACAACTGAGCGTGAATTCAAAACTAGGTTCGGTGAATGGAAAATAAAACGGCTGGGTTTTCACTTCTAATTCTTGCTGATAGTACTCCTGCAAAAAAGTTTTTAAGGTCGCAATTAAGTGCCCCACATTGACACCCTTGCTGACATATACCCCTTCCAACTGGTAGAATGTATGTTCGTGTCGGGCATCTAAGTCTTCGTTCCGAAATACCCGCCCGGGAATAACTACGGCAATGGGGCGGCCTTGTTCCAGGTTTGGTTTGAATTGCTCAAGCACACGGTTCTGCATCGTACTAGTGTGTGCAGGAGCAATATACTGCTTGCCTTTTTTATCTTCTTCAACGGTCATGAAGGTATCGTAATCATCACGTGCGGGGTGGTCTTCCGGGAAGTTAAGCGTTCCAAACATATGATAATCATCATCAAGCTGACGGCTCTCTACAGCAGTGAAGCCCATACGGTAGAATATGTCGAGCACGCTAGCAAGTTCGGTCATCAGCGGGTGCTTACTGCCATGCTCAGCACTTAAAAGCACAGGATGTTTGTCGGCAGGGGTATTGATGTCGAAAGGCGCGGTTACATCAATCGGAGGCAGTTCTTCTGCCTGCTCGTTGTGATCAGCAACATACTGTTCAAGCTCCACTTTTAATTGGTTAACTTCTTTGCCAAAGCCAGCCCGTCCTTCTGCCGGTAAGGTTGGGATTTGCGCATACAATGCCTTCAGCTCCGTAGCTTTTAAAATATCAGCTTTATTCTCCAGTTCGTTCAGCCGATTTTTCAATTGATTGGCAACTTCTTCTATACCGCTGTTTTGATAACTCATTAATGCATATTATACTATTTTGTTACGAAAGGAGTTACACTTTTAACCATGCTGAGAGCAGTAATCGCACGAGACCCGCAGGAAAAACCCTGCTATAGTTGGTACCCTTGGACAAAAACACAATTGGGAGAGCATGGATTTGACGTGCAAGAACCAGCTATGCCGGAAACCAAGCCGCCAAACTTGAGACCGTGGGTACAAACACTGGCTGAAACCATTGGCAGGCCAGACAATGAACTGTATCTAATCGGACATAGCCTAGGTTGTATGGCAGTCCTGCGATATTTGGAGGTGTTACGTAAAGGCCCCAATGTAGGCGGTGTAGTACTAGTTGCAGGCTTGACTGATACCTTGAGTATAGCGGAACTCTTTGCCTTCTTAGAGGCACCGGTAGATGTGGCGACTGTACGTTCGCGCATAACCCAGGGGGCAATTATACTTAATTCAGCGAATGATCCATACGGGCTACAACATTATGGCAAGAAGCTGAAAGATGAAGTAGCCGGTGAATCAGTAGTATTATCAAGGCTTCCGTCCGGGCCAGCAAACAACTCAGAATCTTATATGCACTTGCCGGCAGTGATGGCAGCGGTCAGAAAATTATCAGGTAAGGAGAAGCCCTATGGCACAATTTTCGTTTGACATAGTGAGCGAATACGATAAGGCCGAAATGAACAATGTGTTCGACCAAACAAGGCGGGAGATCGATAATCGTTATGACTTTAAGGGTACTCCGGCGCAGTTGGAGTGGCTCAACGGCGACAAAACCGGACTGAAAGTAACTGGCAATGGCGAGTGGCAGATTGAGGCCATCCTGGATATCTTCCGTAAGAAATTAGCCGTCCGCGGACAGAGCCAGAAAGTATTAGACACTTCCAAGGAAATAACCGAAAACAACCTGAAAACGACCAAGGAAGTCCCTTTCAAGCAAGGGCTCGACCAGGACAAAGCAAAGCAAATCACTAAGCTGTTACGGGATGAGTTTTCAAAGATAAAGACTCAAATCCAAGGTGATGCCGTCCGCGTTACCAGTTCCAGCAAGGACGACTTGCAAGCCGTCATGCAACTGCTTACAGGCAAAGACTTTGACTTCCCCCTAAGCTTCACAAATTATCGGTAAAGCCCGAAGGGAGTGCGCTATACTACAAACATGAGCGAAACGCTTGATGCGCTTGACATTAGTGATCGAGCTATAGCAGTACTACAAGGAAACGACCGTGGTCTTTATACTATTCCTGCTGAAGGTCTGTATCCGCACCAATGGCTCTGGGATAGTTGTTTTATTGCCATAGGTATGCGGCACTACGATGTTGAACGTGCCAAAATGGAAATACTGAGTTTGCTGCGCGGCCAATGGAGTAACGGAATGATCCCGCACACTATATTTACCGCTGGCCGCCGCTATACGCAGGACCATAATACCTGGCGCAGCTGGATCAGCCCTTACGCTCCGGATGATGTCATTACCAGCGGCATAACCCAACCGCCTATGATTGCCGAAGCTGTTATACAAATAGGCGACAGATTGAAGCTCACCGAGCGTCGCAGCTGGTATCGTCAAGTATTCCCCAATTTACTTGCCTATCACGAATGGTTGTACCGTGAACGCGACCCGCATAACGAAGGGTTAACGCTGCAGATACATCCCTGGGAAACAGGCTTTGATAACAGTCCGACTTGGATGAAAGAGCTGCACGAACACCTGCTGCCGTGGTGGATCCGGGCATTGCAAAAAACCAAACTTGAGCTTGCCATTGGACTGTTTCGAAGGGACACGCGACTGGTTCCGGCTGCGCAGCGCTTCTCCAATATTGACGCTCTGGCTCTGTATGACGTGCAACGACGTTTGCGGCGCAAAGAATATAATATTGACAGGGTTCTCGACCACTCTTTATTTACAATCGAGGATTTAGGTTTCAATTCTATTCTTATCCGTGCCAATGAGCACTTGCTCAGTATCGCAAAGACGCTGCGCATCGAAATACCTGAAGAGCTTCTTACATGTATGGAACTTACGACACGGTCTTTAGGCGAGCTTTGGGACCCGTATACCGAAACGTACTATTCGCGCGACTTCGTAACACACA
>JBGTMJ010000050.1:0-7160 GCA_041743655.1 Saccharimonadales bacterium (SeqCode)
ATCTGGCACCAAACTGCATTTTGAGCGCCTTCGGGCGCTTTTCTGTTTAATTGGATAAGCTGGTTATAGGGGTAATTCACCGTAAATGCGAGCTTTTTGTCGTTCAACTGCAAGTTAGAAAGTAGTCGTAAAGCTTACCAAGACATCTTATACTTTATTAGTAAAGGACTATAAGATGAAAACAACAAAAACTATTGAACCAAAAGTACTGCTCGTTGCAAGAGTGTCTGATGTTGAGCAACGCAAAGCTCTGCCAGCACAGAAAAAACGTTTACTTGAATATGCGAAGCGTTGTCGCTGGGTTGAAAGACAAGACTTCAAGTACGTGGAGTTTGACGAAACCGCATTTAAAGAAAACCGAGTAACGTTTAAGGGACTGGTCATTGAACCGTTGCAAAGTACTGCTGGGCATTCAATCGTAGTATTTGACAAGATAGACAGGTTTAGCCGTGATTCTACTTCTGATGAACGTGCAGCACTGACAAAGCTGTTCAGACAAGGTAAGATTGAAATGCACTTTCCTAGCGACAATCTGTTTATACATAAGGATTCCCCTGCACCTGACTTATTCCGTTTAGATATAGGTATTGCATTAGCTGGCTACTACTCAAGCTCAATACGAGACAACGTTAAAAGACGCTTTGAACAGCTACTTGCAGACGGTGTATGGGTTCATCGTGCGCCCGTAGGCTACAAGAACGTGTTGATACAAACAGAAGTGTTATCTAAGCCTATTAAAGACATACATGAGGACACGGAGCGTTCACACTTTATCGTAAAAGCCTTTGAATTAAGAGCGCAAGGTATGCCATACAGCCTAATTGCTAAAGAACTCGTCAATACGGGCTTCACGAGCCGTAAAACAGGTAAAGCCGACATAACAAAGGCTGGCGTAGAAAAAGTCATTAACAACAAATTCTACTATGGTGTAATGGTTCAAAGTGGCAAGGAATATAAACATAAATATAAGCCGTTAATAGATAGGTCGCTGTTTAATAAATGCCAGTTAGTCAAAGACGAACGCAAGTCTATGAAACGGAAGTGGGACAGCATGGACTTCGCACTAAAAGATGTAGTGAGTTGCGGTATATGTGGACGTGCAGTATCGCCTTTCAGGTCAAAGCAATGGGTATACCTAAATTGTGCAAACCCTACATGCCAAAATCCTAATACAGCAGAATCGTTAGTAATGGGGTCTATTGAAGCTGTTATAAAGAAGCTCACTTTACCAGACCACCTAGTTAAAAAAGTAGCGCAGGAGCTAAAGGCTACGCATGACAGTCAACAAAAGCAGTACGCAGTATCTGTGAGTGAAACAAGACAGGAATATGACGCAGTAGATAAGAAGCTAAGTATGTGGTGGGAACGTCTTGTAGATGACCGTATAGCTCCTGATAAGTATGATGAGGTCGTAAGCACACTGACAAAACGCCAAGAAGCCTTAAATGATAAGCTTGAAATTCTAACTAAGGGCAACAAAGACTTTTTACTAACTTGTTCGTATCTGTTAGACCTAGCAAATCGTGCAGCAGAACTATTCAAATGCGCTGATGATGGGCAACGTTCAAAGCTTCTTGGCTTCCTACTTTCTAACTTGCAGTTGAACGACAAAAAGCTCGCATTTACGGTGAATTACCCCTATAACCAGCTTATCCAATTAAACAGAAAAGCGCCCGAAGGCGCTCAAAATGCAGTTTGGTGCGGGTCAGGGGACTCTAACCCCTGGCCTCGTCCTTGGCAAGGACGCGCTCTAAACAACTGAGCTAGACCCGCAAATAATTACCTGACTAGAATACCTGATACAGCTTGTATTTTCAAGAGGTGGGAACAAGAAAAATGCCAGCTTTCAAAGGCTGGCATTTTTCTTGGTGGCTCCTCCCAGACTCGAACTGGGGACACAAGGCTCTTCAAGCCTCTGCTCTACCAACTGAGCTAAAGAGCCGCGTAACAGCGCTTATTGTAAGCTACTTAATTCTGTTAGGCAAGATTAGATCAGCAGTCAAAACCCATATACGTAGCCTCCGTTATTTAACAATATTCTTGACAACGTGAACCAGGTCGGCTGGTAGTACAAATAGTGTCTTCTGTGACGGCTCAACGGCAATTTTCTCTAAGGTCTGAAGCGTGCGGATTCCCATACCACCCGGCACGGATGCGAGCATTTGGGCAGCTTCGGCTACTTCCTTGGCGGCGGCCTTTTCGGCAGAGGCGGTTATAATAACTGCCCGGCGTTCCCGTTCGGCTTCGGCCTGCTTGGCCATGGCACGTTTCATGTCCTGTGGTAGTTCAATGTTCTGGATCTTTACGTTCTCGACATCTATTCCCCATTTATCGGTCTCGGAATCAACAATCAGCTTAATCTCCTGGCTAATCTGGTCACGCTGGCTGAGCAAGCTATCCATTTCTACGTTACCGACCACATCCCGCAGTGCGGCCTGGGCAAATTGCGACGTTGCATACACATAATTATTGGTTTCCAGTATCGCTTTGGCAGCATCAACAACCCGGAAGTAGACTACCGCATCAACTTTGATGGTAACGTTATCCCGGGTAATAACCTCCTGGCTTGGCACATCTATCGGCGTGGAGCGTACATCCACTTTAGTCAATTTCTGGAAAATCGGTACCACAATCCTAAGCCCTGGCGTACGTATACCTGTAAAACGGCCAAGTGTTAACACAACCCCCCGCTCATACTGGTTGATAACTTTTATGCCCGCCAGCACAAAAATGGCAGCCACAAATAATAAGAATGTTCCAAATCCCCCTAAAGCTTCCATAGTATCTAACCTCTTTTAGTAATTTCAGTATAGCCCGTTGGCCATAGGTTTACCAGTATGCCAACCTTTGGTCGCGGCCACTATTTGGCTACAGGTCCACCGAATGGTGTTTTGCCATCGATAAATTCCTGACAAAAACGTTCAAAGACAGCATTCGTCCAACCGAAACCAGTTTGGGCCGGGTATAGGCCCTTTTCTGGTGGTTTATCAGGGGCAGCCACATTATATTTTTCTAGGAATACATTATGTTCATTAAACCAATACAAGTTGGTACGCAGCCACTTCATAGCTATACGGCGGGCGTCCTGATGATAACCGTAACGCTGCAAACCTTTCACGACTACAAAATGAAGTGGTGCCCAACCGTTCGGATACGCCCACTGCTTGGGCATAGACCCAGGCACATACTGGCCAAGTGGCAAACTATCAGTAGTTGCCAGACCTCCTTTTTGCTCAAAGCGGCGCAAAGCTTTTACCATCTCCTGGGCCTGGCGGCCATCAACCATACCAGCCCACATCGTGTAATATGAAGCAAGCGAAGAAACATTACCCCGTTTTTCCTTAACGTAATTGTAGTCATAAAATACACCACGGCCTTGGTCCCACATAAGATTATTCATCTTTTCTTTACGGTTTGCGGCTTGCTGTTCCCATGTAGCGGCTTCGTGCTTATCGTTAAAGATATGTGCAGCCTGGGCAAAATCTATCTCGTACTTGTAGAGCAACGCGTTCAAGTCAACCGGCAAATAATTAAGGGCCTTACGTCCAAAACGAGGAGTCATATCCCAGCCGCTTTCCGTCTCTGCAATATCATTCAGGTAATTAAAATCATAATAGCGGCTTAGGCCCTGATATACCTGGCGGGCGTTCGGTTTACGGGTACCCATCCAAACTGTCTCATACTCCTGCTTGGCAATCTGCATTGACTCTCTCAGCCACGAATCACTCAGTTTGTAAGCATTGTACAGGTCAAAGATAAAACTGGTCAGAAACGGCGGCTGCGACCGACTGGTCATATATGTTTGCGACGAATTAGGGATGATCTTGTAACGTTTAAAGATATAAAACAAATCTTCCAGAATGCCTTTGTTCAACTCCTTGTGCTGCTCATCGAGCAAACCCTGCACCATAAAATAGCTATCCCAGTAAAACAATTCATCATAGTCGAACTCGTGGCCCTCAGCATAGGAAGGTACCAGGTAAGGTTTAGGCACACCGATAAGACTGCCCTCATCCTTCGGATGGTAACGTTCTAGTTTAGTCCAATATGTCCGGATATAATCCCGGGCAATTTGTACTTCTTCGGCGTTTAAGTCCCTTCCCTTGCGTAGGGAGAAAAGTCTTACTGGTCCACTATTCGCGATAAGTTTAGCTCTATCTAACATCTTATACTTAGCCTATGCCACCTATTGAGGAGCGTCAAGGACTAAGGATAATAATGTCTAGGGCTTTTTTATTCAGTCACAAAGGTCAGGGCGTAGCCTGTGCGGCCAGCGCGACCAGCGCGACCGATACGATGGACGTAATCCTGATAGCTCTGGGGAGTCGAATAGTTGATAACATGCGTTATATCAACGACGTCAATACCACGGGCAGCCACATCGGTAGCTACCAGTATGTTGACTTCATTCTTTTTAAAGCGGGCAAGCGCACGCTGGCGTTGGCCCTGGCTTTTACCCCCATGGATAGCGTCCGCTTTGAAGCCGCGGGCAAGCAGTTCCTGGCTCAAGCGTTCTACACTGCGCTGGGTATCATCAAATATGATAGCTTTTGCTACCTCTTCTTTGTTAAGTACCCCGTGCAACTGTTCTATCTTATCGCTAGTAGTGTAATAACACACGATATCCTGGTGGACGCTGTCACTGGTATTGCCCGTCTTAACCGAAACCGTTACTGGGTTGTTCGAGAAGGTACCAATCAAGTCTTTGACTTTGTTATCAAGCGTAGCTGAAAAGAAGAACGACTGGCGGTCCTGGTTTAGCTCGCCTAATATGGTACGGACGTCATTTACAAAGCCCATGTCCAGCATGCGGTCAACTTCGTCCAGAACTACCATATTGAAACCACCCAAATCCAGAGAGCCGCGTTGCATGTGATCCATAATACGCCCAGGCGTACCAATAACAATTTGCGGATTCATCTTAAGATCACGCAGTTGGGGGCTCATTGCTGAACCACCGGTAAGCACTGTTCCAAAAAGACCACTCTTCTTACCGATAGCCCTGAACTCAACTTCGATTTGCTGGGCAAGCTCGCGGGTAGGTGCCACAATAAGCGCCTTTGCTGTTTTGTCCGTCATTAAACGTTGCAATATAGGAATAGCGAAAGCTATCGTTTTGCCAGTGCCAGTGTTAGCAAGACCAATAATATCCTGCCCTTGCAGACCAATAGGAATAGCCTGGTCCTGAATAGGGGAAGGTGCCGTAAAACCCTTAGTTATGATATTAGCCTTCAACGTTTCGTGCATGACAAAGTCGTCAAAGGTGTTTACTGGCTCGTAAACATCTTCCTCGACAGGCTTGGCAGCTTTTATGAAACGTGATGGGTGAATGTATTCTTTTTTAGGGCCCTTGCTGTTGTTATAGCGAGCAGGGCGTCCACCGCCAAATGAGCGTGTAGAGGTTGACCTATAGGAGTTGCCCGCAGATGACCTACGGGGTGTGCGTACTGAAAAAGACATAAAAATAAATCCTTTATTGTTTAGTTATTACTTCGATTGCCAACTAATGAAATCGAGTAACTTGACCAAACAAACCCGGATTCATTAAAAACAATGCCTATATAATAGCACGGTATCCGTTTGCGGTCAATGTTATCCTAGACCGGCTTTACTCAATCCAGTTTGCACACGCTTTGACATGTAGCAGACTAGGCGAATCAATGCGTTTGTTTATACGGTACCGGCGGAATTGAACTTCGATCCATGCTCTTTAATACGACATTGGCTTCCGGGATAAACATCTCTCGTGCAACAAAGTACTGCTCTAGCTTCGCTTCCTTATGAACTTGGAAGGTAAATACAATATCCCTTCTCAAATCTGTTGCTTTGACACCTTTTGTTATGTAGTCCCAAAACGAGATACCAAGCACTGGCTGGATCTCAAGACTAAAGTTGCTGTGATCTGTGAAGTCTGTCATTGTTGCTACTGACGGGTAGTCATTTCTTTCATCGACAAGTTTACTATGTACCCCCAACAGCGCGAGTAGCACAATATCAGCTTCTTCCCTATCACTACTATTAGTTTGAAGTAAATCCTGAACACGATACCCAAGGCCAGCAAGATGAGAATGCAATTGATCCTTATGAGCGCTTCCCGGGAAAACGCCAGTGGTAAAGTCGGCCCACTCGTATTTAAACACGGGCTGTTTGTTGGTAGGCAAGCCTGAGGGTGTGTCTTCCACAGTTACAATATATTACTTTTTAGACTTTTTGGCTTGCTTCTTGGATTTTGGCGCAGCATTTTTGTTAGCAGTTTTCTTGTTCTTGGCTTTATCGTTATCCCTTGCTTTTGCGGCGGCTGCAACAGCTGCAACGTTGGCAGCTTCTTTGGCGGCAATGCCACTGCGGTACGCAGCATACTTGCGACCGGCCAGGTAAGCTGGCACTGCTGCAATGACTGCCAGCAACCCAAGCCATAAACCGGTGTTGTTAGAAGCAGGTTTAGCCTCATCCTTGTTCTGACTTGATTCGTTTTTCTTGTCAGCATCACCCTTAACGATGCCCTTAGACTCATCCTTCTTTGGATCGGTCGTAACAGTTTCAGGTGCAGTCGTTGCAGATTTGTCACTCTTAACCGGACTATTCAAAGTTTGCTTAGGAGTTGTCTTCATAAGGACTGGATTAGAACTTTGTGGTTTGCTCGCTGGGTTTGAAGCTGGGGCCGGGGTAGTCAATGCCACGGAAACACTAGACAAACTGCCGTTCCAAATATCAGCATTATCAGCTGAACGATAAACGTGTGAACCGGAAACTACACTAACTGATGACGATCCAGAACCTGTCAACGCTCTAAAGTTAATGATTGCGACAGTTTGAGAACCTGCTACGCTGGCGCCGCCAGGAACATAACGGACAACACTATTGCCGTTAGGAGTCGTTGCATCAGAGAAAACTGGACTTGATTCAACATTAATGAACTGGAGCTTGGATGCATCATAGGTAAGACGCGCCTCAACTACATTTATGGAATCACTGCCGCTGTTTTCTGTAAGGGTAAGACGAACTGTCGAGCCAGCGTCTACGCTGCTGCGGTTGAATGTTACATTCAATGTAGCTGCACCGGCAGCGTGAGCGTAAGGCACATTAAGAATAACTGCGGCTAGTAAAATTACGGCTAAGCTAAATGCTTTTATTTTTTTCATACTTATTTACTCCAGTTC
>JBGTMJ010000051.1:0-11617 GCA_041743655.1 Saccharimonadales bacterium (SeqCode)
ATCCACGAAGTTTAGCTTCAGGCGTACTTGCAAACAGTTCACGTATAGGTGTAAACAAGCCAGTGTAGGTTGCCGGGTTCGAACGCGGAGTACGCCCAATCGGCGACTGATCAATAACGATTGCTTTGTCGAGATGTTCAAGGCCTTCGATGTCATCGTGGAGCCCGGGAACGCTGTTGGCCCGCATCAGCCGCGCCTGCAGCTCCTTAGCCAAGATGTCATTAATCAGGCTTGATTTACCTGACCCTGATACACCGCTCACGACCACTAATTTGCCAAGAGGAACCTCCACATCAATATTCTGCAGATTATTTTCACGGGCGCCACGGATAAACAGTGATTTGCTGTTACCACTGCGACGCTTCTTTGGCACTGGGATACTTTTCGCTCCTGATAGATATTGCCCTGTAATACTCTTTGGGTTCCTGGCTACTTCTTCAGGCAAGCCATAGGCAACTACATGGCCACCATGCACCCCTGCCCCAGGGCCAATATCCAATAGGTAGTCTGCCGTACGTATAGTGTCTTCGTCGTGTTCAACAACTATCACCGTATTGCCAAGGTCACGTAGATGTTTAAGCGTAGTAATGAGCCGACCGTTATCGCGCTGATGCAGCCCGATACTCGGCTCGTCCAACACATACAATACTCCCTGCAAACCCGAGCCAATCTGGGTAGCCAGACGAATACGCTGGGCTTCACCGCCGGAGAGTGTCGTCGCTCCACGCAGCAAGGTCAGATAATTTAATCCAACGTCGCGCAAAAAGCCCAAACGGGCGCCGATTTCCTTGAGTATCTGCTGGGCAATGTGTAATTCTTTGTCGGTAAACTTGACATTACGGAAAAACTCAACCGCTTTGTCAATCGAAAGCTCACAAATGTCCATAATTGACATGTCAGTTATGGTGATTGCCAGTACTTCCGGCTTTAACCTCCGGCCCTTGCAGGCATAGCACGGTCTTTCCTGCATAAAACGTTCGATGTTCGCCCGCATAAAATCACTGTCAGTTTCTTTATGGCGCCGCTCAAGATTAGTGATCACGCCTTCATACGTCGTGTCAAACGAACGGCCAACACCTAAGCTGACACGGTATTTTTCATTACCGGTGCCATACAAAAGACGATCGAGGTTTTCCTTACTTAATTGGCCTGTCGGAACGTGCAAGCTGAAGACATACCTCTCCGCCACCGCCTGCATCTTTTTCATATACCAGGCGTCGGTGCTGACATGATTAAACGGACGAATAGCACCTTCGGCTATAGTAAGCCGGCCGTTAGGGATAACAAGTTCAGGGTCTACTTCGAGACGCGATCCAAGACCTGTACATACTGGGCACGCCCCATGGGGGCTGTTGAAGCTGAAGGTTCTGGGCTCAAGTTCCGGTATCGCCACTTCCGGGTGATCTATGCAGGCGTAGAGCAAGCTGTACTGGAATTCTTCATTCGCATCAGCCTCAACCACACGTATCTTGCCATCAGCAGTTTCCAGTGCCTGTTCAACAGACTGTGCCAAACGGCTGCGGCTTTCTTCGTCGTTGACCAGACGGTCAATAACAACTTCAACCGTGTGCTTGTAGTTTTTGTCGAGTTCTGGGAACTCATCAAGCGCATACACGACGCCATCCACGCGGACCCTGGCAAAGCCAGCCCGCATGTATTGTTCGGGTATATGTTCGAAAGCACCTTTCTTATCTGTAACGATAGGGGCAAGAATCATCAGCCGCGCGCCGGTAGGCAATGCTGCTATTTTATCGACAATATTGGCCGTGGTTTGACGCGTCACCGTTTTGCCACATACCGGACAATGAGGCACACCAATACGAGCAAACAACAAACGCAGATAATCATATATTTCGGTGACTGTCGCAACGGTACTGCGCGGGTTACGGCTGGTGGACTTCTGGTCTATGGAAATAGCTGGTGACAAACCATCAATTTGGTCGACGTCAGGCTTCTCCATAAGGCCCAGGAACTGGCGGGCATAGCTGCTCAAGCTCTCGACATAGCGGCGCTGGCCCTCAGCGTAAATGGTGTCAAATGCAAGGCTTGACTTGCCGGAGCCAGACAGACCTGTAATCACTACCAATTTATTACGCGGCAGCTCAACATCAATATTCTTGAGGTTGTGTTCCCGGGCACCTTTAACTATTATATTTTCCGACATGAATCACCCCGCTTAAAACCGCTCTAGTATAGTCTTAAAATGGAACTTTTACCAGTCCCTACATACCGTGAGTTCTGTCAACTGGCTTGCAATAGCCGCAGGAGCAGGGGGCTGAAACGTTTAACAACCCTGTATGTTGTCAAGAAGCCCAAGCCACACATGAAATACTCGATAGCTCGCTGGTATAATAGAGACATGCTAAACGTCAGACGCTGGTGGCGACACATTCCGGTATCGGTACGCAAACCGATCGTCTTCATGGTAGGGTCGTTTTTTATTCTTGCTGCTGCTGCAACTGGCTGGTTACCAGGGCCAGGTGGGATACCCCTCTTCCTTATCGGAATAGCTATTCTAGCAACTGAATTTGTATGGGCAGAGCGCCTCAAGCACAAGATTCTCAATTTTATCAAGCATATAGCCATTTGGTATAAAGCATGGAAACTGGTCGGCACGATCCTACTCGTCGGATGTTTATCTATTGTCCTAGCGACCCTGTATATTGTGTTTTTCCGATAAAGGTTATAGCAGTAGTTACTCCCCGCTCGGCTCGGGCATGATGCTCTCGGCATACAGGCGTAGTTCTTCCAAAAGGTACGTTTGGTGCTGGGTTAGCCCTTCGCGAGCAGCAATGTCTTGCAGACGGGCAAAAAACTTCGCCATGCGGCTATGCTGGCCACCGCTGAGTAGCTTACGCTCACAGAACTGTTCCCAGCCTCGACGCTCTTCGTCTGTTAATAGCTTGGCATAATTCCGGGCTTTATATAAGGGCAATAACGCATCCAGTCTGCTATCTTTAAAGTCCAGTCCTAAGCTTCCCAGCTCCTTGGGCTCGGCAGCCCGCACCACTCTCATGATCTGTTTATCCTCATTGTCAAAAAATCCATTGTATATGCACGAGTCCACGTCTTGATCGATGCTCACAAGAGCAGTTTGTTCACGCTCACGATTCCCTTCGAGTATCTCCCAGGCTTTACATAAACGTGCCTCAAGATCGTTCAGAGATTTTAGTCTAGCAAGGTTCTTTTTTATAACCGACATGTCAATTTTCAAACGCTTTTGGCTGGCTTCGTCCAGAACACCCAGTGGTGCCACCGCCGGGCAATGATTGTATTGTAATGTTTTGATTGGCAAACGCGGTTCTTCAATATCTTTTTTCCAGCGCCACAGTTCGGCTAATTGTTCTGCCGTAGAGTCTTTATACGGAGTCGGATCATAGCGCAAATCGTACACGAACGCACCTTGTCTTTTAGGGTGGTCGCAAATGGTGGCAACGATGGTAGCTTTTTCAAATTCGCTGGAATATCTGCCACTCGTATACACAAACGGCTGGTCGCCTGTTACCATTTCGGCAACCTTACGCTTATCACGCATGGTGAGCAAGAATTCAAACAGCTTTTCTTGTTTATTTCGAATCATCCGGGCAACCGCTATAGTCGCATCGACGTCACTGAGAGCGTCGTGGGCATGCTGATGTTCCAGCTTATTTAAGGCCGCTAGCAGCTCTAGACGGTTGGTAGGGTTGCCTTTCGTATCAAAAGGCCAGGCAATGCCGTCAGGGCGCAGTGCCCTGGTCATACGCACCACATCAAGCATATCCCACTTGGAACGGCCATCCTGCCATTGCCACTCGTACGGGTCATAGAAGTTACGGTAGTGCAGGCAGCGCATAAATTCGTCATCAAAACGTACACTGTTATAGCCGACAAAAATAGTACCGGGCGTAGCAACCTCCTGCGTAAAATAATGCAGAAACTCCGACTCGCTCATACCATCAGCAATCGTAGCCTGGGGCGTTATGCCTGTTACGAGGATTGCATCAGGGTCGGGCACAACGTCCGCGGTCATGCGTATTAAAACGTTGGCCGGGTCGCCGCTAGGGCGCAACTCTAAATCGGTTCGCTGGCCTGCAAACTGCATGACCCTGGCCTCAAAAGGGCTAAAACCACTCGTTTCAAGATCATAAAAGAAAAAGCTGACACCCATATCTTACTACCCAGTTTAGCACGCTAAGTTGTGGTTAATAAGTCAGTTCGCCCATGTCACCTATACGGATTCTGTCTCCAGGCTTTATGCCTTCACGCATGAGGCCGTGCATAATGCCTGTTCTTTGCATAATATCGCGTAAGCGCTCCACGCCCTCCTGGCTGCTAAAATGCGTACGGGATGCAAACCGTTCGATTTTTTGTCCTCTGACTATATAGAGGCCGTCTTCTCGTTTGATCGCAGACCATGCTTCACCCTCACTATTTATAGTGATAACAGGTATGCTAGGTTCTTCGGTCTGCTCCTTATTGTGTTTAGTTCTTTCTTTTCTAACTATAGCCAATACTTTACGTAGAAATTCGGTAATACCCTGCTTGGATTGAGCCGAAAGGGTCATAAGCTTAGCATTCTTGCCAGCAACTTTCTTCAATTGAGCCAACTGATCTTTCACAATATCCTGGTCAAGACCTTCAACTTTGGTCAGCACGATTACTTGTGGCCGCCCTGTCAAATCAACCTTATATGCAGCCAATTCGTTTTGAATAGTTGTATAAGCGGCAGCCACGTCTTCCTGATAGGCATCTATCAGATGTGCCAGAACTGCTGTGCGTTCTACATGGCGCAAGAACTCGTCTCCCAGGCCCTTACCCTCGGCTGCACCCTCAATGAGTCCTGGGATATCAGCAAATAGCATGCTAACTTCACCGTCCACATCCACCACGCCGAGGTTTGGTGTCAATGTCGTAAAAGGATAATTGGCAATTTCGGGCCGGGCGTTGCTTATGACACTCAGTAGCGTTGATTTGCCGGCATTAGGCAGTCCCACCAAGCCAACGTCAGCGATCATTTTTAGCTCAAGGTTTGCGGCAAAAGCTTCGCCTGGTTCGCCCTTTTCGGCCACCCGGGGAGCCTGGCGCCGAGAAGATACAAAGTGGGCATTGCCAAAGCCGCCGTGGCCCCCTTTGGCAACCACCGCGCGTTGGCCATCCACCGTAAGATCGGCAAGCACTTTACCGTTCTGGTCTATGATTGCGGTGCCTACCGGTAATTTTACAATTCTGTCGTTGCCATTTTTGCCGTGTTTACGCCGCTTACCACCTGGCGTTCCATTGTCGGCTTTGATCTCTCTCTGGAAACGAAAGTTTGCGAGCGTATTCTCATTACGGCTGGCAACAAAGACTACGTCGCCACCCTTGCCGCCGTCACCACCATCAGGACCGCCCTTGTCAACATATTTTTCATGCCGGAAACTGACGGCCCCATTGCCGCCGTCACCTGCTTTAACCATTACTGCTGCTTTATCAACAAACATATATTGCTCATAATAATAACCAATGTCTATCTAGTTAGCTACCTGTCCCACCTGGAGACGGGAGTTGAGTACCGTCGGCGGCTTCCACGATTAACAGTAACAGGTTCTTGGCAGCGATTGAAAAGATTGTTTGTTATGTGGTCTAACTCGTCACTGCCCTCCATGGTCGGTGCAACTGCTTCGGAATTCTCCTTCGCCTCCCATTCAGAAAGACATATAGCTCCAATGTGTTCTATATCTTCAAAGTTATACCGCCTAGCATAAATACTTGCTATGCCCGCTCTCTCATAACGAATGCTATGTTTTTTGCTGGTCTTCGGCCTACTCTTTTTTATCTGTAGCTTTCTGGTCGGATTATCAAAATCAACAACTGGAGATTGCAAAAATACACCACAATCCCAATTAAAGTTTATCGTTCGATCCACCCTTTCATTATAGCGTTTATCTTCTCTCACCAGCGCCCGTCTGCTGACATAGCCAAACTTTTTTCCTGCCTCCAACGCCCGTGCTCCCAATAAGGGCAGCACAGATTCTAGCCGAGAACACTGAGCCTGCTCCTGAGAGGCGAACTGCTTGGTAAACATAAAAGCCTTCAACGTGTCCGGAAATGAAACTTTAATCTCCTCTTCGCGTGCAGCTTGTCGCCAACTTGTGAGTTCACTACGCCTGAACGCGGCTTCGATAGCCGAAGGACAGAGCGCAGGGAAACGTACTGGGTCATACTCTTTTGCCCAAAGCACCCGGCGGATAACTGTTTCCAAAAAATAGGCAGAAATTGCGAGGTGTTCATCGCATTTGTTCGGATCACGAACTGCTAAATCAATACTCATATCAGCACCAGTAAGCAAAAAATCAGCGGGAGGCGCTGTGCCGTATAGTACCTTCAGCCCGTTTTCTAGCTCAGTCCTTTGTGGCCGTTCATCGCCATGTGAACGGTACCATGTCATTACGTCTTTTGGTTCACCAGCCATTGTGGATCCTATAAATAATGTAATAAAGTATACAGAAATTCTACTTTATTACAATGTAGTAATGGGGCTGGCTGCCAACAGACTCCTTAATGGATATAGCTATAACTCGCGGCCTGGCCAGCCGGAACAAGCTTCCAGTCAACTCTACCCCAACCACCAGCCGGGCGCGAATCGGTTGCCGATACCTGCCCACGGGAATTCATTTCCGAAACCCAAATACTACCATCTTCGTTGACCCGTTCCACAAACGCCACATGCCCCGCACCACGTTGCGAAGTCACGACAGCAGCACCATACGCCGGGCTTTTATTGACCAGCAGACCTGCACTTGGGGCACGGTTATCCCACGTGCTGGCATTGCCAAGTCCCCCTGGTATTGGCCGCCCGATTTCAGCGCGTTTGTTCGCTACATACCATGTACAAAATCCTCTGTCATAGCCGTTATAGCCGCCAGAACCAAAGCTGAACGAAATTGCATAGCTAGCTCGGGCCACAACCGGTGCAGGCTGCTGGCCATCAGGAATAATAATCTGCGTACCAACTGAAAGCCCGCTGATCTCGGCATCGTTATAGGCAATAATTTTTTCCTTGTTGGCGCGGTACCTTTGAGCAAGAGTATCAGGCGTATCACCTGGTTTGACCGTATATACAATACCACTTACCGGTGGAACCACCAGATTAACGCCCGGGGTAACAGCAGTACCGTTTAGACCATTCGACCACATAATGCTCTCTGAAGTGACACCAAACTTAGTAGCAATAGCTGTAACACTATCACCGTTCTGGACTGTGTAGGTTGTGATATCCTTCCGACTCTTCAGAGCAGTTGCCACAATCTGCGGTTTAGTAATGATCGTTGTGTATGCTGGAGGTACTGCGAGTTTAGCATCCACACTGTCAGCATTTTCAATCACACCATCAAGTTCAGACAAGTTAGTCATTTGGGCCAGATTAACAGCAATATCGGCAGAAGAAAGTTGGTCCAAGGGATCACTAATACTGTTTGTCGAGTTCGCGGGCACGCTACTGTAGGTCGTACCTGCCGACGGGCTTTGCACTACAAACAGCACGATGCCAACAAGCAGGCCCAGGTTAAGAACCAGAATGCTATAACGAACAAAACGATGTTGCTTTATAATACGCAAAGATCGTTTTTTGAGATGCAAAAAGAAGCCTTCGGTGTGAGCGAGCTGGTTCCGTAAGTACTCTGTCTTATCAATCGAATAACTAATATAGCGCTCCTACTGTGAACGTAAACATAAGTATAGCCTACATATCACCTTTTACAACCCTTCGGGGTAGCTTCTGCCTCTGTTACTGGGCGCAAAGAACCTTACAGTATTGCTGTACTTTAGCCTCATGTTCCGGCAAGGTTATCGAAAAATGAGTCGTGCCATCATCACCAGACACAAAATAGAGCCAATCCGTATTTGCAGGATACGCGACCGCCTTTAACGTACTGACACTTACATTACTTATAGGAGTAGCTGGCAGCCCTGCCGTTTCGTAGGTATTGTAGACTGACGTGAAGTTTGAATGTGGTGTTGCTTTGTCTAGTACCGCCCCATACTTGGCTGTTACGTCAGACTCTAGCTTCATGCCATTACCGAGCCGCTTCAGAAATACTTGCGCCACCTGGTCACGGTCTGACTGCTTGGCGACTTCTTCCTCAACAATAGAAGCCAGAATAATCGCTTGGTGGGTACTGAGTCCGCGCGAAGCAAAGGCACTCCTAAGGTCTGGCGTAAGATGCTTATCCATTTGTTCCAAAGCAGCGGCAATAATAGTGCTTGCACTTGTACTCGCAGTCTTCTGATATGAATCTGGATACAAATAACCTTCCAAATTAGCTTGGACCGGTTTGTCTACTAAGGCTGGGTGGTTGGCATATCCTGTTGGACTGAGCGCTGCATCTACGTCAGCTTCGGTAAAGCCGTCTTGTATAAGTCGGCTACGTATCTGATCTATTCTTTGACCAGGCAAGATCGTCACCAGGTTAGTCACGATCTTGCCGTGTGTTAACAGTGAAACGATTTCTGCAATGCTCTGGCTGGGAGCAATTTCGTACGTCCCCGCCTGCAGGTCTCCGCGGACATCTTTACTTTTGACGTAAAGCTGAAAAGCCCAAGCACTGCGGATAACACCTTTGTCCTCTAATAGCTTGGCTATTTCTTTCACTGTTGCGCCTTCCTTGATAGTAACCGTCTGGGATTGCTGGCTGGTGCTGGCTGGCCCAAGGTTCCTGCCGTACACATAGCGTACGATAATTGTAGCGACAACCAGAAATAACGCGACGACAATAACTATGCCCAGTATACGGCGTGGCCATCGTTGACGGTTCAAACGAGCCGTATATATCATGCTTTTACCTCCGGGTGGTCATGTAGGAAATCTTCGAGTATATAGGTAGCGGCAAGCGCATCAATGTCCCCTTTATGATATACACGCCGCTTCTGCTGTAGCTCCGCTTCTGCCTTGTGTGAAGTCAAGGCCTCATCCTGCCAGTATATCGGCACATTGACTTGCTGCTTTAGAGAGCTTGCAAATGTCTCTACTATTCTCGTCTGTTCAGTATGCTGCCCATCAAGGTTGCGCGGTAAGCCTAGAACCAATACTGCAGCTTCCTGCTCAATAAGTAAGTCCTTAAGCGTTAGTACAATATCAGCTGTATGATCGATAGCTTTGAGCGGATGGGCTATGCGAGCCACAGCGTTAGCCACGGCAACACCTATACGCCGATCGCCAATATCCAGTGCCAGTATCGAACTACTACTGTTTAACATTTTTAACTGCAGGTTTTTCAACCGTAACTGTTATCTTATCCGTCTTTTTAGGAATTGACGACACCCAGAACGGGCTATAGCGCACATCCACACTGGTTACACCCGGGTAGCGGCCTATAATATCCTTAGCTTCACCAGCCTTCTTACCAGCCACTTGCTTCTTCAGGTCTTCGGCGCTTAGATCTGAACCGGTAATTGAAGCGCTGGCCAAAGTTACGAGCGTTGTGCTGCCCTGTTGGTTCTGCAGCTTGAATGTGGCGGTTGGCAAGCCGTAGTCCAGAATGGCCTGTTTGTTTGGATCAATATGCTTGTTAACTTCATTCTCAATTACTTTCTTCAGGTCATTCTCTTGCACACCCAGCATGGTGTAGGTAGTTTTCTGAGTAACAGATACAGTAGCCACTTCGGCACCAACACTAGCACTGGCACTTACTTCCGTAGCGGACGTGCTAAAGGTTTCCTCAACCGCGTATAATGTCTGTGAGGTTAGTTGTTCTTTGAGTTCCACTTTAGTAGCCGTATTGTCCTGGGCACTGATCTTTTGCTTAGCGTTATCTATATCAGCCTGCGAAACAACCTTAACAATATCACTCGTACCGCCAGTCATTTTAGTACCGGAACCAGCCACGTTCGAGAAACCAGCCACAGTATAGCTAGTGGCTTCGACATTATATTTCTCCCCTGCACCTTGGGCTGTGACGGCGACGGTATCAGACGAAAAGCTCGGGAAACTACTGTTCTTACACTGGCTACCAACCTTAACGCTATTCAAAGTAGTACTTTGCTTCGTAATAAAAGTGAGCCCGCCTGAAGTCACTCCTGTTCCTGCAGGTATCGTTACCTCAGTCTTGGAACAGTCCTGGAGTGATAAGGTTACTTGGCCAGATGCTTTTTCACCTTTATCTTTCTGCCCCGTCGCATCAACTTGCTGATTGGCAACCTTTTGAATTTGTACCGATTTTGCCGGCAGCACGTTAGCGTCTTCATCAACCTCTTCAGCTTCGGTGTTAAAAGTAAGGTCAATATTGGTGTCTATAGCGCTGCTATCGGTTTTGACAACAACCGTGGCGCGGGGCATGACAGCTAAGCCAACGTATAAGAACACCAATACGGCTACCACGCCCGTACCACCTAGCAGCAGCTTAAGCCGGAACTTATTAAAGTCAGGGATGGCAAGTTTTTTATCCTTCTTTACCTTCGGCTTCTTGCCGGCAACGGTTTGAGTTGCAACTGCGGCTTCGGAATTATCAAGTTCTATGGCCTGGTCTTCGTCGTCAGCTGCCGCACCCGCTGCAGCATATTCGCCTACCGGACGTGACTTATCCAGCTTTGTATCATCAGTATCATTCATATCAACTGATTCTTCGCTGTTGTCTGCGGCTTCACCATCATGCGTAATATGAGGAATCTCCGGTTTGGACTGCAATGACTTCGCAACGTGGATCCCAACAGCTCCGGCCAGCGGCAATAAGCTAGATTCGGTAGTAATAAGCACCATGTGCTTCTTAGCCCCATCTGTAGTACGCTTCAACAGCTTCATATTTATCACGCTCTGAAGTACCGTCGCACGTTTAGGCAAGACCAAAGCAACTATGCGCTCCCGAGCGCTTCGGACCTTATCGATGATAGCAGTTATCTCATCGTCGACATCAATGTATATAACGTCTTTGCCTGGTTGTTTGCTCATAATAAATTCTTTATACCCGTAACATCTTATCTATCTTCTCACGAATTGAATCACCTGGTGAAGTGGCAAATTGTAGCGTATCGACGCCTACACGTAACAAGCCCATGGCCGTAATAAAGGTATGGTCAGTGACATCACCTGTCTTGTCCGTAATACCAACCACTTGCTCAGGCTGGATATGCTTGATGATTGGCTTGCGGGTAAACGGCAGGTCGGAGTACCAGGCACTGCTTTCAAGCTTATTCATAAGCAAGTCCAGGCTCGAGCCACCACCGCACAAAAACAAGTGGTGAGGTAGCTGGTCGAGCTTATCAAATTCGCTTAAGGCAAGCTCAACACCGCTAGCCCACACATCTAACGTCTTGATAAGCGCGCCTTCAATAGCAGGTACTTTGGATTGTGGCGCCTTGTTAGTAGAAAGCCCAAGCTTCAGTTCCTCGGCTTGTAAAAATGTTACGTTCAATTCACGCTCGATTGACCGGGTAAAAGCCCGTCCGCCGATACCGAACATCTTAGTACCCTGTACTCCTCCATCATTCACAACTGCAATGTCGGTTGTTCCGCCGCCGACATCCATAAGAACGGCACTCATAGTTGCATTGGCGTCATTACCGATGACTGAGCGTGCGACTGCAAAAGGCTCGGCAGCGACTGCGAGCAAATCAAGGTCAAGTTGCTGTGCGGTACGTTCCAGTGCGCCTATATGGATCATCGGAG
>JBGTMJ010000052.1:0-5695 GCA_041743655.1 Saccharimonadales bacterium (SeqCode)
TTTGTTATCCGTACTCTTAAAACCTTTGAGCCCAAGTGCCAGCCAGCCAGAACCAAGCAATACGGCAACAGCCAGATACGTGTACCCGGTATAGCCCAATATAGTCAGCATCGTTGCGGTAACAGTAAAGGCGATGATATATAACAGTATGTGTAACTTGGTAATGTACATACCTTTTTTAACCGGTAGGACCGGAATCGATGCAGCAGCGTAATCGTCAAACCGATACATGGCAATTGCATAGAAATGGGGCATTTGCCAGAAGACTAAAATCAAAAATAGTATGAGTGCCCCTGCATCAAGGCTATTGGTCACAGCTGTGTAGCCGGCAACCGGCGGCATTGCGCCCGAAATCGTCCCAATAAGCGTTCCATGAACTGAATGGCGCTTCCCAAAACTATACAAGATCAGGTATGCAATAAAGCCAACCAGTCCGATCGCTGCGGTCAGAAAGTTTGTGTGTAACGACAGAATCAGAAATCCGACTATACCGAGGACGGCTGCATATAAAATCACATCCCGGCCTTTGACTACGCCTGCTGCAAGTACGCGCTTTTTAGTCCGTGCCATCTTTTTATCAATATCACGGTCAATATAATTATTCAGGACACATGCGGATGCGATAACGAACGATATGCCTGCGAGAGTCGCAAACAACAATCTCAAATCAATGTGGCCTTTAGATGCAAGAAAAAAACCGGCAGTAGCTGTTACTAGATTACCGCGTATAATACCAGGCTTGGTGAGCGAGTAATATGTTTTAAATAGCTTGAGCACTTTCTATTGTATTCCCTCCTCTTCGAGTAAATATGTATCCACATCGTGAGGCATCATGTGGTAGTCCAGGTTATACATAATCCAGAGTGAGCCGATGACTAAGATTCCAATGACCACCAGCATGAAAAGAAGAACCATTACATTCCAGCGAGGCTTCGATTCACGGCCGAGGTGAAGGAAAAATAATAACTGTACGAGCAATTGTGTTACGGCCAGACCGACAATAAGTGCAACTAAAGTTCGGCCAGGCAGTAACTGGTTAACAACGCTAAAGTAAGCAGCCACGGTCAGCAGTATCGACAATATAAATCCGACTGAATATGATACCAGCGTGCCGTGATGAGCTTCCTGCTCAACAGGAGTGTTTTCAACATTGCTCATACTAGAGTGCTCCCATTAAATACACTATGGTAAATATGAAGATCCAGACAATATCCAGGAAGTGCCAGAACAGACTGAAAAGCGTCAGCCTTCTAGTGGTGTGGATAGTAAGGCCGCGGCGCAGTATCTGTGCTGCAAGCACGATTATCCATAACAAGCCGGCTGTAATGTGCAGCCCGTGAGTACCGACAAGCGTAAAGAAAGCAGACAGGAAACCGCTCCGTCTCCAGCTATTGCCTTCGGATGCAAGCTGGGTGAACTCATACATCTCCATGCCTAGGAAAGCAGCGCCCAGCAAGAATGTTACGCCCAACCACGTTAACACCGCTTTTATGTTACGCCCATGCATGGCTAGTACGGCAAGCCCGCACGTAAAACTGCTGGTAAGCAAAATGAGTGTTTCTGTTAGCACGAACGGCAGCTCGAATAACTCACGCCCGGAAGGGCCGCCAAACGTGTTGTTGTGTAGCACCGCATAGGTTGCAAACAGCGTTGCAAACAGTACGCAGTCGGTCATCAAATAAACCCAAAAGCCAAAAGTGGTTTTAGAGGGGTCATTGGGCGGAACGCTAAAATGATTCTCGTGCTGTACCAGTGCAGGCTTCGTCATGTCTTTCCTCCGTTCCCGGCTTCCATCTTTTCCACCGTGCCAGCAGCTACACCGTTTTCAGTATCGTCGCTAGACAAGCGAAGGATAAGACAAGCAATAATGCCTATGATGCCGAATGCAGCTAGCCACCAGGTGTGCCAGATGATGGCAAACCCAAAAATACCACTAAAGCCGCCAATGAACATCCCGAGAGGGCTATTTTTAGGCAGGTAGATCGTTTCATAGGATTGTTTATTAGAACCTGTCGTTTTGTTCTGTTTCATTACCCAAAATTGGTCACGCTCCTGAACTTCAGGAATGCGGGCAAAGTTATAGAATGGCGGTGGTGAGGACGTTGCCCACTCTAGCGTTCTGCCATCCCAGGGGTCACCGCTAGTATCCATATTCTGCTTGCGCTGTAAGAAACTCACAATTATTTGTAAGATCTGAAAGCCTACACCGGCAAAAATAATAGCAATACCGACACCGGCAACAATGAATAACCCCTGCCACCCCATTGAGGCATCGTAATGGTCTAAGCGTCTTGTCGCTCCCATGAGGCCAAGAATATAGAGCGGCATGAAGGCTGCCATGAAACCGATGAGCCAGCACCAGAAGGCACACTTGCCCAGTGTTTCATTGAGCCTGAAGCCGGCAAATTTCGGGAACCAATAGGTAAAGCCGGCAAATGCGCCAAACAAAACGCCGCCGATTATCATGGTATGGAAGTGAGCCACCAGGAACAGGCTGTTATGTACCTGGAAGTCTATTGCCGGCACAGACATGAGAACACCTGCCACCCCCCCGATAGTAAAGGTGACAACGAAGCCGAAGAACCACAGCATCGGGGTGGTAAAGCGGATGCGCCCCCTATGCATGGTAAACAGCCAGTTAAACACTTTCACTCCAGTTGGGACGGCAATGACAGCAGTCATGATACCAAAAAAAGCGTTCACGTTTGCCCCCGCACCCATGGTAAAGAAATGGTGCAGCCAGACGAGAAAGGACAGAAAAGTAATCGCCCCGATCGCCCATACCATTGACGTATAGCCAAACAATCGTTTACGTGAGAACGTCGAAACTACTTCAGAAAAGATACCAAAAGCCGGCAGGATAAGGATATATACTTCGGGGTGGCCCCAGGCCCAGATGAGGTTAATATACATCATTGGGTTGCCGCCAAAATCTGAAGTAAAGAAATGCATGCCAAGGGTACGGTCCAAAGCCAACATCCCCAGCGTTGCAGTCAAAATCGGAAATGCAAAGCTTATAAGCACCAGGCTGCCCAGGCTGCTCCAGACGAACATAGGCATCTTCATGAGTGTCATACCCGGTGCCCTCATCTTTAATATAGTGACCAGGAAATTGATACCCGAAAGCAAGCTCCCGACTCCTGCGACCTGTAAACTCCATATCCAATAATCCACCCCTACGCCCGGGCTATATTCTATCCCCGAAAGCGGCGGATAAGCCAACCATCCCGTCGCGGCGAATTCACCACCTATAGCAAGGGAGAGATTAACAAGCGCCGCGCCAGCGGCAAACAGCCAGAAGCTAACAGAATTCATAAATGGAAAGGCAACGTCGCGGGCTCCGATTTGCAGGGGTACAATTAAATTAAAGAGACCAAATATGAATCCCATAGCCACGAAGAAGATCATAATCGTGCCATGTGCGGTAAATATCTGTTGAAAATGGTCTGATTCCAAAAACCCGTTCGATTGTCCTACAGAAAGGGCCTGCTGCACACGCAGCATGCCTGCATCACCCAGGCCGCGAAGCAACATAACCGTGGCAACGATGATGTACATGACCCCAATTTTTTTAGGGTCGAGCGTTGTCAGCCATTCTTTCCAAAGCCACCGCCACCGCTTAAAATACGTCAGCGCTCCAACAATACCAATAACGCCAAAGAGCATGGTGAAGACCGCAACGGCAATAAGCGGACCGTGCTCAAAGGGGTTAAGACCTATATGCCCGAATATGTTCATTTTCTACCTCGAGAACTATAACCTGCTATCCTCTTAATCATGGTTATGCCTAGAGCCCTGTTGCAGATTGGATGTACCCTGGTCATGCCCGCCAGGGGTCATGTATGTACCTATGACTGTATTATACAGATCATTGTTGCTTGATGAGTAGTAAGTAATTGGATTATCTTTACTTGGTTTTGCGAGTGTCTTATACGTATCCATATCGAGTACTT
The DNA here is from genome assembly GCA_041743655.1 of Saccharimonadales bacterium (SeqCode). Lineage (GTDB taxonomy): Bacteria > Patescibacteriota > Saccharimonadia > Saccharimonadales > UBA4665 > JARIHD01. The sequence continues at coordinate 3,954 of JBGTMJ010000052.1, forward strand.
CTGGTGAGCGTTTTACTGCTTGCACCCAACGGTCAAAATCGGCAGGAGTGCTTGCCCGTGCCACAAACTTCATGCCGGAGAAGCCTTCTCCGCTTAAGTTGGCTGATGATCCATTATAGTCCCCTGTTTCGTTAGCCATAAGATGTAGCTTTGTTTGCATGCCGGCCATAGCGTATATCTGCCCGCCCAGTTGCGGAATCCAGAATGAATTCATTGGCGCATCAGCAGTAATTTCAAAGTTCACCGGCGTATCTTCCGGGAACTGGATATAGTTCACTGTAGCGATGTCCTGCTTAGGATATAAAAATAACCATTTCCACTCCAGGGCAACGACCTGTATGGTAATCGGCTCCCTGTTTGAGGTGAGTGACTTAAACGGGTCTAATTGGTGGGAACTCTTCCAGATTGTTACACTGAGTATCAAAATCAACACCAATGGAATCAGCCACCAGATTGTTTCCAGTATCCTACTGCCATCCCGTTCAGGACTGTACTTAGCTTTCTTGTTACCCGCGCGATACTTCCAGGCGATATAAAACGTCAGGGTGAATACGGGGATGACAATAATAAGGGATAGCAGTACCGTAAAAACGATAAGGTTGAACTGTTCCTGAGCAATCGATCCTTTAGGATTAAGCACCGCAATGTTACCATCGTACACAAGTAATACGGTCAAAAGTAGCAACCCTAAACCAGCCAAAATGACCGCTGGTAATACCAGCTTATACACTAAATATATAAGCTTATTCTGGTTAGTAATTAAGCTACGCACAATTTTTGTAAGCTTTGTCTTTATAGCTTTTCTATGTGCGTAAAGTACGAATAGAATGAGTGCACCAAGTATTAAAAGAAGCCCTATTCCCAATGCCCACATCAGTAATTCTGAGTTCCCGGAATCGGCGGTGTGTTCGTGCCCTGCGTGCGCGAAAATCATATATTTGCCCATATTGAAGTAATAGCTTAAGCTTACATGATGTCAGTAGGACGGACAAGGAGCTCGCACTTCATTTCTAAGCGAGCGCGATTACCACACTAATTTGGCGATAATCGATTTAATGATGCTCGGCCTGTTCTCTCTGTATTTCTCCAACGGCCTCTTTACTACTTCTCATGCATAAGCTATTAGAACATTTTGATGTGTATCTAAAACTCTGTGTTGCATCGATAAACAGAAGCATACATGTAAGGCGTAGTGCTAAAAGTACGCTTTGGCGCGAGAACTAGTCTCTAAGTGTTCAAGTTGGTCTTTGAACCAGTAAGAAAATGCTGAAGGCTTTATTGCGGCTTCAGCTTTTACAGTTTGCATATCGACCCATTTGTAGGATTCAACTTCATCCGGGTTAATAGATAGTTCACTATTCGTACGGCAAAAGAATACCGGGCAGAATTCATTTTCGATAATCCCATTGAATGGTGGAGTTTTGTATCTATAGTCGCCAATAATCTCCTGCAGATCATGGATTTCTGACAGCCCCAGCTCATAAAGTGACCGCCTCATAATCGCATGCTGCATCGACTCGCCTGGCATGGGATGGCCGCAGACGCTATTGGTCCACACCCCTGGCCAGACCTTCTTTACTGAAGACCGCTGAGTTAACAGAAGTTGCCCGCTATTTTTAAAGATATAACAGGAAAAAGCCAAATGCAGGGGCGTGTTTGTGTGATGCGAACGTAGTTTCTCGGCTGATCCAATCTGCTTATGCTGCTCATCCAATAGAACTATCAACTCTTCCATCGTTATC
>JBGTMJ010000053.1:0-2331 GCA_041743655.1 Saccharimonadales bacterium (SeqCode)
GCCGCCCCAGTCGCCGGCGGTATCGTCCTTGGTTTGGTAGTCGGAAAAGTCGTCGGGATAGTAGGAGCCTCTTGGCTTATGATACGGCTGAAATTGTCAGAATTACCAGCTGGCGCTCGATGGAATCACATTATCGGTGTCGGGTTACTGGCTGGCATTGGCTTCACGGTATCAATATTCGTGACAGAATTAGCGTTTGACCAGGAGCAACTCATAAATGCCGCTAAGCTCAGTATATTTATGGCTTCGGCAATCAGTGGTGCACTGGGTATTTTGGTACTGAAAAGAATGTCTATAAAATAATCAGAAATGAAAATTCGTAACTAGAAACAGAATGCCTTAGTATACTAATGCCTCAGTTAATATTTCCCGAAACAACAAATTATCTAATCGCGTCAACAATAGCAGGTTATCTTACATACGGTGTGCAAACAAAAGCCTACACTCCATGCAGAGCAAATTGGAAATAAGAATAGTACATAGCTTGCATCAACACCTGGAGAAGCCTTTACGATTACAGCCCAAAGGAAAGTGTGGAATATGAGTGATGACAAGCAAAAGCTAAGCAATCAAAAAACGATCATTCATCAGGAAAAGCGGCTGTCTGCTCTGAAAAACCTATTAGTTTACTATAAAGAAGTAAGCGAAACGGTCATTGAACCATTCATAATTCTTGATAAAAACTTTCACGTTGTAACCGCCAACCTGGCCTTTTACAAGACCTTCAAGGTAAAAAAACAAGATACTGAAGGCAAACTTATTTATAACTTGGGCAATAATCAATGGGACTCAACTGAACTTCGGGAGTTACTCGAGCGTATCCTTCCAAAGCATCGGGTGCTGAGTAATTATACTGTCACGCATAATTTTCCGGCGATAGGGTGCAAGACTATACTATTGAATGCCCGTCAGGTTGATAGCAAGCAGCTTATTCTGCTTGCCATGAATGATATCACTTCACAGGTGAACCTCAATCACGACTCAGATGAGATGACCGAGAATCTCATCAAACAGCGCGACCGATTACAGGGCCTCAATGACGCTAAGGATGAATTTATATCGCTTGCTTCTCATCAACTTCGGACACCTGCAACTGTGGTCAAACAATATACTGCCATGCTTGCCGAGGGATATGCTGGTAAACTCACCAAAAAACAAATGGCAATGCTTAACATAGTTTATGAAAGCAATGAGCAGCAGCTGGAAATTATAGAAGATTTGTTGCGTGTTGCCCGGGTTGATGCTGGCAAGGTGTATCTAGAAAAGTCATCGTGTAATGTTGCCGAGCAGGTGCAGACGGTCATACATCAGCAAGCTATACTTTTCAAAAGCCGCGAACAGAATGTCATAGTCAATAAACCACTTGTGGACGTCATGGCCTTCATTGACCCTAAGCTTATGACTATGGTCATAGCAAATCTGTTAGACAATGCAGGTAAATATTCTCCGCAAGGCGGCCAAGTGACGATTGATATTGAGCAGACTGATACTCAGACAATTGTGTCTATTACCGACAAAGGCGTGGGCATACATAAGAAAGATCATCAGAATTTATTCAAAAAATTTTCTCGTATAGAAAACTCTATGACAGACACGGTAGTAGGCACTGGCCTTGGTCTTTATTGGGCCAAGAAAATACTTGATTTGCACGGAGGCAGCATAGAAGTAACATCAGAACATAACGAAGGATCAACCTTCATTGTAAAAACACCCGTTGATCCTGAGTTAAAATCACTCCATCAAATGGCTGTCATATAGAACGGAGACTCGTGTAGCTAGCTGGTTCAGGTTACAACCAAAGAATTACAGTTATTAGAGACTGAAATAAAATCATTGGTTTGGTATACAATGCACACCGAATACTCAAGTCTTAGATACCCGGGACGACCGGAAAGGTTTCGGCTTCGTGCTCGAAGCCGTGCTCTATGTCGTCGCTTTTCATCTTCTTGTTACTGAGTCCTACGGCCGCAATTATGCTGGCAGCGATCGCTAGGAAGGCTGCGATCATGAAAGCACTCTGGAAACCTTCGACAAGGGCAGCGTTAACGACGGCCGGGTCGGTACTGCGGGTCGCGGCCAAAGCATCTGCGGTAACGCCGGTAGAAATCGTCGTCAGTACGGCCAGGCCAATTGCGCCGCCGATCTGCTGTGAAGTATTGAGCAAGCCCGAGACAAGGCCGGATTCTTTCGCTTCAACGCCTGATGTCGCGGCCAGGGTCAGGGCTACGAATGTTGCACCCATACCGGTGGCTACCAACGCTATGCCAGGCAAGATGTCGGTTAAGAATTTGCCGTCGACAGGGAGTCGGCTGAAGTAGACCAGGCCCGCGG
>JBGTMJ010000054.1:0-8699 GCA_041743655.1 Saccharimonadales bacterium (SeqCode)
TTGCTGTCGGAACCAGCGGTTACGAGCGCCTTGTAAACACCAGGAGTTGTGGGGTTAGTCACTGCGCCACTTGCATGATTCAATAACACACAGTACTCAGTGGTAGCATTTAAGGATGTAACGCCGGTTATCGTGATAGTGTTACCTGTACCTGATGCACTCAATGTTCCTGGCAGTATAGTAGCAGATGGGAAGTAGGTGGTACAGCCAGTACTCGTAGCCAATTGGGCGGCATTGACGACACCGTCACCAAAGCTGTTGAAGTTGATCGATACTGAGGTTGCGCCACTGCCTACTGTCCTAAAGCTGATAGCAAACTGCTGGGCAGTATTGACTATCATCGGGTTGGCTTGGCTGGAGTTACCTGTCTCCAAAATAGTAGTCTTTGTTAAGGGTGCAGCAAATGCCTTCTGTACCACGCTACCACTGACAACCAGCAGTGCCGCAATGACAAGAAATATTTGCAAGTTTTTTATTTTTTTCATTGCAATCTGACCTTTTTATAGTTATTTAATGCACTAAGCTTAAGAATAATGTTACTCATTAGTAATGTCAACAATATTCTGTAGCTTTTTTCTTAAACATATAAAAAGGTACTGTTCAGCGCAACCACTGCCAGGACTTAAGCACGGTATCAAACGAGATTTGTAAGGGTTGCACACTTGCGGCATGATTACCAATAAGCGAGACGGTGGCAAGCAGAGAATTATGCTGTATATAGGCAATTTTACTGAAGCCAGCAGTATGGTCGGTCATTATAGTAATGGGCATTCCGTTAACAGTCTCGTGGCTTTCGAGATATTTATCCGGGTTATTCTTGCGGAGCATGAAACCACTACTATTGGCAAGGTCCCCGGCTGGCAGCGTTGAGACACTGATTGCCAAAGCCCATGATTCTACATCGCTCGCTCTTGCTGTGTAGTAAAAACTTTCAACATAGGGAGCGACTGCCTGGGTAGGCCTTGCCGTCAGGCCGGCAGGATAACTGAATGACACATACTTACCTGCCTCAAGCTTCGGGGTAAGGTCAATCTGGTAATCATTCTGAGCCTTGGTTTCAGGTCCAGGCGTAAGGGTCACTGTTACGGGTTGGTTGAGCTGTAACAATACATATCTGATTCCAATCGTCGCGACTAGTACTACGAGCAGTATCCCAGAGGTTATGATTAGGTTCTTTTTGCGCACTACGTTCTTCATCATTGTCTCGACGGGTTAGCCTTGCCCTTACGATTAAGTAACCACTAGTAACTTATGATATGATTACGATAACAGTATTTTCAAACAAAAAATGAAAAATAAGAACACTACCCCTAGATCAGGTTCTACGATAGCCAAGAAAAGCGGTAAAATGTCATCGCGACTATTGCATAGAGACCCTAAGGTGCTTGCAGCCAAACGCAAGATCCGCCGTGCGCAGCCTGTACACAAACGGATACTACTCCACCCTATTAGCATTTTGGCACTTTTATGTGTGGGTGTGTTTATAGTCTGTTGGACATATACGGCCGTGGCCGATAACAACTATTCGCTCACTGCTAAAGTACCCGCGGCACCGCTTGGCCAAGGAGCTATGATTACTACGCCTAATAACGGGGATGTACTCACCCAAACTCCGATTACTGTGAATGGCACGTGTCCAGCCGATTCTTATATAAAGCTCTATCGTAATGGCACGTTTAGCGGCATTGCTTTCTGTACGAACGCTGGTACTTTCCAAATTACAACCGATCTATTTGTCGGGCAGAATATCTTGATTGCCCAGGCCTTTAATATGACTGATGATCAGGGACCGGATACGCCGAGTGTTTCTGTGACATACAACCCTCCGGCCGACAATCCAGCTACCCCTGCTAAAGGCAAGACTACTACGCCGTCCAGGTCCAGTTCGGGTAGTCCGGCCACAGCACCATTACTGCTGATAAGTGACTTCCAGTACCGTACGTTCACGGTTGGGACTCCGTTCAACTGGGGCATCAGTATCCAAGGAGGCACGTCGCCGTATAGCGTAAAAATTGACTGGGGAGATGGCTATACATCGGCCCAGACACCTGAAACAGGCCCAGGACTTACTATCAGCCATACATATAAGAAACAAGGATACTACGTGGTGTTGGTGAAGGTCGTGGATGCAGCCGGCTCGTCGACTGTTCTGCAGCTGGCGGCCTTAATAAAAGATCCCGGAGCATCAGGGATAATTTTTGCAACTGACTGTGACGTTATGATCTGTGGTCCCCCAATGGACAGTGGCATTTGGAGGTGGTTCGCGTTTCCTAAGGAGTGGTTATGGGTAGTATGGCCATCATTTATAGTGGTAGGCCTTATGGTAGTAAGTTTTCTGCTGGGTGAGCGCCAGATATATCAGGATATGTTCAGTAAAAAACGAGCATTACGGCCGAGGCCATCCCACCACTAGCAGCTGTCCCGTCTGGAACGATTCTTGTTGCTAGCAGGCGAGGCTATGATATTGCGCGCTCGTTAATTAAAGTCACCACTCACTTACAATAAAAAGCTCCTCTGTTTCATGAGGAGTCATAACCATAATCACATTGGAGGGCCATGGTGGATGCTATTGTAACTGGGCTACAAGCAAATCCGTTGGTTTACCTCGCCTCTGTCTCTCGCTTACGCGAGTAAAAAGTACTCCAAAGGAACGTACAAAACCTTGTTAGCCGTATCAACGGATAACGGCTGATCGGTCACCACCATGCCGTATTTACCATTTAGTTCATTGAGAGTTTGTACGGCCTGCCGATTAGTCGTTTTCTTTACTCCCACCTCCAGAGACATTGAATCTTTCTTTTCGCCCGTAGCGGAAATAATGAAGTTGGCTCCACCCTTAGCTGTGTCGTATTCGACTATGGCCTTTTTCTGGGCGTCAATAAAAATACGCTTTAGGTACATGCCTACAATATCCTCAAGTAATTGACCACGAAGTTTAGAACGACTGTCGTCTTCGACTTTAATAGCACCGCCACTATTGACGAGTGCCAAACGCATAGCTGGAGACGTAAAAAGGTACTTATACGGTTTAGTAACTCTCCTGAAGCTCGACCCCTTGGGTTTGATTGCCGTAACAATCTCGGTTTTTTCTAATTCATCAAGGATACTTCTAACTGTTCTGATATGGATACCCAGGGTGCGCGAGAGCGAGTCCATACTCACCTGTTCGGAATGTGCAAGCAGGAACAGTAGCCTCGGTAGTATTGAGACCGTCTGTTTATCAAACTTGGCTAGAGCATCTACATCATGAGCAAGCACCTCGCTTAGTGTCTGGTAGATACGCGCCCAGATGACCGATTCATTTGGCAATGTAAGCGTAAAAGGTAACGTCGCGTATGAAAAATACTTCTTTATTAAATCTGCCTTATTAAGGCCGTGCCAATATTCGTTTACTCCAGGCTGTAATGCTGCAAGTCCGGTATAGACCTGTGTCACATTCTTTGAGTCGAAGAGAACACCTCGAACACCGCTGCCAACACCTTTAATAGGATATTTTATCTTCACGCCTCGGTGAGCTTGCTCCATCATCACAAACTCGGTGAAGCAAAGAGGATGTATTTTTATAACATCTGTGCGGCGGGCAACATCTGGGTTCGTTTGAAGCATTATTGCCGATGAACCAGTGCAGATAACGAATAACTTTTTTGCTCTGTCGGATACGGTCTTTAGCACCAAAGCCCAATCATCTAGGTACTGTACCTCGTCGAGTAGAATAAATACGGGTTGGGCGCTATCTTCTATCTTGCCGCCTATTACTTCTTCAATCACGGCAATCACGTCCAGCATACGACCGCCAACTGACTTCACTTTATCTAGCGACAGGTAAAATTTATGGTGCGGGCTAAGCTCTGGACTGTTGTATAGCTGCGTAAGCATAGTAGTCTTACCCGTGCCACGCAAGCCGGGCATTATAATCCACTCTTTTGAGGTAGTCCCCGTTAAAAAACGTCGAACGTGTTGCTGCACGTCCAAGTAAGCACGACGTTGTATGCCGCTATTGGCAGTATTGGCACGCATCCATTCAAGCGCGCTTATCGGTGCTTGTACCAACATCTCGACTAGGTATTGTTTAATTTCAGGTGTCATACTTACTATGGTACTCCACTGCTATAGTACTGTCAACTACTATGGCACCGTAGTGCTATAGTAAGATTGTACACAAACTCCAACAGGGGCCAGGTGGCCATTATGATAATTGCAGCGAGGGCTTATCCACATTCCTACTTGGGTCTAGATTGGAGGGCCCACTGGGATAGCGCACATCCGCCTTCGGCGGACACTTCTCCACTCAGACATGCTCAAAGTAAACTTTTGCGCGTGCCTTCGCTCCACCGAACCCACTTTTGCTCATGCAAAAGACTGGTTCTCAAGCCCGGTGAACTTCCACGAAAAAAGCCAACCGTAAAGGTTGGCACTTTTCGTGGAGGGCCCACTGGGATTCGAACCCAGGACACGCGGCTTAAAAGGCCGCTGCTCTAACCAACTGAGCTATGGGCCCAAAAACTTTCAGAGAAAGTTTTTGTAGTCACGAGCGAAGCGTCTTATGGTGAAAAACGCGAGTAGCGTATTACACCAGCCACGCCAATAACAGATTATATTATCCTTATTTTGGTCAAAAAGTCAACGAATGCTATACCTATCACTCAAGCGATGTCTATGTAACTGTCGAAGATGAGTCATACTATCTATGACAATGAGCGATACAATAAGTTTGCTGGTGTACCATTTAAAATAGGGGTTGGAACTGTCCTATGCTTACGAAAAAAGCCATTTTATTGTGTACATTAATCTTGGGTTGTCTTTTCACCTTACTGCCTGCGAGTTCGGTTGGCGCAGCTTCTAGCGGAATCACCATATCTCCTACCTCTGTTGATCAACAAATAAGCCCTGGGGCGAACTATAGCGGCGAGGTGCAAATACTAAACAAGGGAGATAGTGATTACGCATATAAAGTGTATGTAGCACCCTACAACGTTACTGACGAAGAATACAGGCCCGATTTTTCTCCACTGCCTGGCGCTCCTGACCTTGCAAGCTGGTTTAGCTTTTCGAGAACCAGTGGGCATCTTAAGACTGGTGCTTACGAACTAGTTAAGTATGTAGTGGATGTGCCGAAAAATACAAAGCCCGGCAGTTACTATGCGGTGATATTTGTTGAAACTCAAGATAAGCCCACTAATGGTGTAATAGCCCAAAAGAGAGTGGGGACAGTACTCTATATACGAGCGGCGGGCAAAGCCGTAGAAGAAGGCAAAATTGACGCTTGGAGCGTACCCTGGCTGCAGAGGGACCCCCTCACCATGACGCTCAAAATGACAAATAGTGGTACCGTGCACTATAGGGCACGTGTAAACACGACTGTCAGTGACTTCTTCGGTGGTTCAACGTACAAGTTTGACCAGCATCCGGCAATTCTACCCTTCAAGCTTCGTAGAATTGATATTCCCTGGCAGAATGGAGCAAAATTCGGTCTATTTAGGATCAATGGTACAGTTCAGTATCTTGGCCAGACACACACCTTACCAACGCAATACGTTCTTGTAGCTAACACGCCTATGCGTATAGGTATGTTAAGCGCCTTGCTGGCCTTTGCGCTAACGATGATTATGTTCGGCAAAAAAGTGCGGCGTGCGGAAAAGTAGCACCTTTGCCCCTGCAAGAATTCCGTCTTTAGTCAGACATCCTAATAGAACGTTGGAGGTTACTCTTTTATCGAACGTCCTAACGGCTACTGGTGGTTGATACGGTTGCGTCACAAGTCGAAATCTGTAAAACTACCTTTTAGAAAGAGGGCAGCTAAACAAATGCTCAGACGACTAACCGCCATCATCGCTATTCTCTGCTGGATACCTTTGTATGTAGTAACAGTAGCTGCCGATACGACCGATACATCTACCTATGGCAGTGGGTCTTATGGTGATTGTAATTATGGGTCCTGTACGCTGACTCTCGCTACCGGAGGTACAGTAAATTTAAACGTAACACCTACTGGCAGTGGTTTATGTACTGTCCAATCCAATGCGGTAACAGTCACCACGGATGACCCCAATGGTTACACCACCAATTTCAAGACAACTACGACCACCACTGCCCTGACAAGTGGCTCCGACACCATAGCAGCCTCTAGTGCAAACGAGAGCTCGCCAGCGACATTAGCCATGAACACCTGGGGCTACCGCGTTGACAGCACCAGTGGGTTTGGCGCTGGACCTACCAGCTCACAGACGAACGGCAGCGTGCCAAGCGTAACGTTTGCCGGTGTACCTGCCAGTAATCAGAGCTCTGATTTGATAAAGTCATCATCAAGCGCCGCCAACCCCGGTGTTACTACTGATGTGTGGTACGGCGTATGCGCAAACTCCACCATTGTCCCCGGCACGTATACTGTCCAAGTTACCTATACTGCCGTTACAAACTAACAACTACTATTTGACTCCATACGCAGGTAATTAGTATTATTACCATAAGAACTTAAAAACAATAACTCAAGTGGGGCCACATGGACAACCTAAGTAAGATGATCAGTGACTTGTCACGTAAGAATGTGACACGTAAACAGTTTTTGGCGATTATGGGTGGAGGCTTCTTAAGTATGTTTGGAGTCTTCCGCTATCTGCAAGCTATTAATCTGCCTGATACGGATGTCGTTGATAATAAAGGAGCCTTTGGCGCAAGTGATTACGGTGGTGATTTAGAACGCCAATGGAAGAACCCTGCCACTACAAAAACTATACGCGTCGTATCACGCTAAGTTTTCTGATGTATCGAGGATGAACGGCATGAGAAAGAGTTAGTGGCGATGTTTGCCATGCTCCATTTTTCGCGCGCTACGACGTTGCGACCATAGAAATAGTAAGCTGATTAAAGCGCTTGCGCCGACAATAAAAGCTTGGGCCCGATTGACTTGCTGCCAAAGCGCCAGGGACTGGGCCGTACTGCTTAATGTCGGAGTTAGTAGTGGCACTGCAAGCAATACACCAAGTACCGAAACACCCGTCGCTGGTAAGGCATTAATAATGACCCTTAACCGACCATGGACGCTAAAGAGCATAATAACTGCGGTTAATATGACAGGCAGAAATAGCATGGTCAAACGCAGCGTACTGGCACTCACCGAGCCCGCATCCGGTGCAATAAAATTAATAAGTGAGTCTGTATCGTTAGCAACAAACTCAACCAGTACGTAGCCAAGACAAAGACTTAAAAAAACTAACGCTGCGTTAATACGCAACGTCACCAATAATAATACAGGTATAAGAAAAGCAGCAATAAGCAGTAGGTCGCTGGTTATCATGTCATAATCATGATAGCATGAGCGCGATTTAAAAGTTCAGTAGAACAGCGTCCGTTTACGCGCCTACTTTGTCCTTACGATTGCGCTGCTTGGCATTAAGCTCAATATACTCAATTATCTTAGCGGCAATGTTACGCTTGGTAAGTAATTCAGGTGTTTTAATGCTGGCAGAGGAATTAACTTCTAGGACCAGTGGTCCTCGGTCGCTGCGCATCATATCAACGCCACAAATAGGTAAGCCCATTGCTCTGGCCGCCTTTATAGCGACACGTTCTTCTTCGAGGCTCAACTTGACGGGTTTTCCAACGCCACCCTGATGGGTATTGGAACGGAAGTCGTCGTCCAAGCTCTGTCGTTCTATGCTGGCAACTACCTGGCTGCCCACTACCAAAGCGCGGATATCCGAACCGGCAGACTCCTTAACAAATTCTTGTACTAAAAAGCTCACGCCTTCCACATAGAAGGCCTGCATTACAGCTTTGGCGGCTTTACTGGTCTCGGCCAATACTACACCGTTGCCATGAGTACCACGGGCAACTTTAACGATCAGTGGTGCACCACCGGCTTTTTGCATAACATCCTCAATATCAGCGGTCTCGTAGGCAAAAACCGTCTTAGGAATGCCTACGCCAGCTTTAGCCAGTAGCTGATACGACCGTAATTTGTTACGTGAACGGTCGATAGCAATTGACTTGGCAGTCGTGTACACGTCACGCATCTCGAATTGCCGCACCACCGCGCAACCATACTTGGTGTAAGACTGTGCGATACGCGGAATAATAGCGTCAAAACCCTCAAGCTCCTTACCCTTGTAATAAACAACAGGATTCCCCCGCTCGATAGCCATGTAACACTTTGAATAATTAATGACTGTTGTCTCATGGCCACGTACAATTGCCTCTTCCTTAAGGCGTTTGGTTGTGTAGTTTAATGCGCCGCGCGACAGAATAGCTATTCTCATACCCGCTCACCTCCAATCATATTACTATCATCTTTCAGCAACTTCTCTGAACGCCCCTTGGCCGTAAGCGTGCTACCTTGTTTTACGTCTACAATAAATTTGCCTGATAACAGACTACGGCCAAGCAGTATAGGATACGTCTTGTTGCTGCGTTTAGCCAGTGTAAAAGTCCCACTCACCAAACGCCCTTTGATTCTAATAGATAGTTTAATGCGGTAACGTGTTTCGCTATGCCCAAATGAATTAGCTATACGTGCTTTGCTATATTCCCCTTTAGGAAAATATAGTCTCTTACCCGTGTAGAAGGGGCTACCTTGTTCAAACAGGCAAAATCGTAATCCATCGTCTCCCTCTAGCACATCCGAGGCCCAAATGGCCGACAAGTCAGCACCCGTATCTACCTTAGCGACTACGTCCGTAATGCCAAGCTTAGGAAAATCTACA
>JBGTMJ010000055.1:0-7024 GCA_041743655.1 Saccharimonadales bacterium (SeqCode)
TCGTCAAGTGATTTCAGCGCCCGCTCATCAGATTTACCATCTGGATCACCTATTAAACCGGTAGCCCCTCCTACCAGTAGCACTGCCTTATGACCATGGTCAATGAAGTGCCGGACCATCATGGCAACGGCCAGGTTACCAATCGTCATCGAAGTAGCACTGGGGTCAACCCCGAGATAAAATGTTATGGATTCACCGTCTACCTCAGTAATACTCTTATAGGTCGTCTGGTTTACAAACCCACGCCAAGTTAATTCTTCCGAAAGTGTCATGTCTAAGATGTATCTTCGTTTCTTGTTCTCATAACAAAGTACTTAATGTAAAGCTTGGTAATATACCGAGTACAATTTGTACTTTAGAATAGCTAAGCCGAGCCACCGGGAAACTTAATAGCTCCCTTGATATCTAGGAATAACTCTTTCGTATAATTATAACCTTTGACTACGGCAGCATGGCCGCCAAGCATTGCTGAGTCAGCCCATTGAGCTACTACTTCCAGAGGTGGCACGATTGGACCACGTTCTATTTGAGGAATTGAGGTTGCACCCTCGAGTTTATTAAGAGCTAATGCATTCATGAAAACCCTCCATATTAATACTTCGTACCTTAAATAGTATACATTTAGTAATCCCTGGCAGCAAGCATCCAAAGAAGTACACCTACATAATAGTTACGGTCATACATACGCTGGCCCTAAACTGTTAGATTGAAATGTGTCAAGTTGTGCGATATGCGTCCATATATTTGCTATACTGAACGTAGTAATTTGTAGCCATGGAGCGTAATAGGTAAACGGATGTCTGATTCTAATAGAAACTCTGGGCGCCGCAGCCCCGGCAAAAATGTGTTTACCACAAAAAGCGGCAATACAATCAAGCTCAACCGCAGCCTTGGCGAACGGATTCGCGCCAACCGCGAGACGCGGGCCAGGAAGCGGGCAGCCTATATGAGCAGTCTTCCCAGAAACCGCTTTAAGCGCATTCTGTACAGGCTCCACCCCAGACGACAGTTCAAATACTGGTTTAGCCGTGAAGGGTTTATTATGTCCCTTAAAATTACCGGCATTGGTATCGTCCTGTGTTTCCTTTTGATGGTCGGTGTGTTTGCCTATTTTCGTAAGGACTTGCCCAATATTAATGATCTGTCCGGCAATAAACTGGGCGGCAGTATTACCTATTTTGACCGTACCGGCCAGACAGTCCTATGGCAGGATTATGACGCTGTCAAGCGAGTCCAGGTAAGCGGGGATAATATTTCCCAATATTTGAAAGATGCTACCATTGCCATTGAGGATAAGAATTTCTATAAACATGGGGCGTTCGATGTACAGGGTATATTGCGCGCTGGCTTTCGCGATGTTACCAACCGGAGCGGTCGTATAGAAGGTGGCTCCACCATAACCCAGCAGCTAGTGAAGCTAAACCAAAACTGGACGAGAGATCGGACTATAGCACGAAAGTTCAAGGAACTTATCCTGGCCGTCGAGCTTGAGCGCGAATATTCTAAGCAGGATATTCTGACCGGGTATCTTAATACCGCCCCTTATGGTAACATCCAATATGGCGTAGAGACTGCGGCCCGTGACTACTTCCAAAAAGGTGCCAAGGAGCTTACCCTTGCAGAGTCGGCAATGTTAGCCGCTATTCCCCAGGCACCGTCCTATTATTCTCCATATGGACCGATCTATGAGCCGGAAGCGCTCATTGGCCGGCAGCAATACATCTTAGATCAAATGGTCAAACAGAAAATGATCACCAAGAAGCAGGCCGATGAAGCAAAAGCGGTGGATATTTTGGCCACCATAAAACCTTCTCAGCCAAAATATGGAGGCATTAAAGCACCTTATTTCGTGCTGGCGGCAAAACAAGAGCTGGAAGAGAAATATGGGGGCAAAACCGTACAGCTTGGCGGATGGCAGGTTACGACTACTCTTGATATGCGTTTGCAGGAACTCGCTGAGAAGCAAGTATCCAAAGGCATTACGCAGGTTAAAAAACAAGGCGGAGATGTTGCAGCATTCGCGGCCATCGATGTTAAAACAGCCCAAATGGTTGCTATTGTCGGTGGGCCTGACTTTTCCAACCCGGAATATGGCCAAGTAAATTACACCAAACAATGGTTGCCTCCAGGTTCAAGTTTCAAACCGTACGACTATGTAGCCCTCATTAATGAGACTACCAACACCGGTGCTGGGTCGGTCTTGTATGACGCCCAAGCACCCCTGCCTGGCTGGCCATGTACCGTTAAAACCAGACCAAAAGACGGTGGCAACTGCTTGAATAACTACGACTTCCGCTATCCTGGCCCAGTTAGCGTACGCTATGCACTCGGTGGCTCCCGCAACGTACCGGCTGTCAAAGCAATGCTTACTGCTGGCGTTAACAAAACCATATCGATTGCTGAATCAATGGGCCTCGTTAGCGGTTACAACTGTTATGCTGACGAAAAACTAACCCGTGAGGCACAGTGTTATGGTTCATCAGCCATTGGTGATGGCGCCTACCTGCATCTCGACGAGCACGTCAACGGTTACGCGACACTCTCCCGTTTAGGACTGTACATTCCCCAGACCTACATTCTCAAGATTGCCGATTCCAAGGGCAAGAACATTCCACTGATTGAGCGCCAGACAAAGCAAGTCATCAAGCAAGATTCCGCATACATTGTTACTAATATCTTAAGCGACCCAAAGGCTAGTTACTTACGCCCAGACCGTAAATTTCATCACTACAAGGGATGGGAATTCGGCATCAAGACCGGTACTACCAACGATGCCAAAGACGGTTTGATGATGAGTTTCTCGTCCCAATATGCTGCCGGAGTATGGGTCGGCTACCACAACCGTCAGCGGGAAATGACCGGGGCCATGGAGAATATGACCCAGCCTATCATCCAGGGGTGGATGAATGGCGCCCACGATCCCATCAAACCAGTTAACTGGGTCAAGCCAAACAGCGTCCAGACCCTACCAGCTTATATAGTTCGCAATAAGATTTCGTCCCAGCACGAAGTAGTACCCAGTCCCAGCACTGACCTTTTCCCCTCAGGTTACAAACAAACAAGCAAGCAAGGCACTTCCCAGACAAAAGACCGGGTATCCGGCAAACTAGCCACTACCTGTACTCCAGACCTGGCCCGCGATGAACAGAACAATTCTAATGACAATAAGTTCTCGGCAGACATATTTGCTGGAGCAAATAGTAGCTCATCATCGGGCAATGATGACGTGCACAAGTGTGAGGATGCCAAGCCGCAGATTTCTCTAACAGCCCCAGCTACATGTGCTGGTAGCTGTACCATAACAGCAACTGTAACGCAAGGTACTCATGCACTCTCAAGCGATCAATTCCCAGGGACGGTAGAGCTCTATATAAACGGTGGCAAAGTGGACTCAAAGAATGTCACTCTATCCCCTGAAAGTGTGTACTTCACGTACGCGGCTACATCGGATGGAGCAGTTACTGTTGAAGCTAAAGTGATCGATAGCGTCCTGTACAGTGCATCTGAAAGCGGTACAATGACGGCCACTACTACAGCTACCCCTTAGGCCCGCCGGTCTTGCCAAATTGCCAGGTAAAAAAGCTAACTGTTAATTGGCGGACGGCGGTGACCGATGCCCCGCTGAAACCTACCACGCAATTTGGTTTGCAAAGGGGCTTTCTGTTCCGGCACCGTTATAGTCTTGCTTTGCTTCTCATTCGTAGATACCTGGCTATTGGCTCTTATTTGGCCAAAAACCATCTTACCAGCAACAGTCTGGTGCATCCTGGTAACGATCACAGGCATAATCCTGCCTACAAATCCGGCCCCACCGTCAACAACAATCATAGTACCATCATCAAGATAACCTACTCCTTGGTCACGGTTGCTGCCCTTTTGGATAATCTTGATCCGCAGTTCTTCGCCAGGTAGCGTAACGGGACGTAATTTATGGGCAAGCTCATTAACATTTAATACTGAGACACCTTCAACAGCAGCCACTTTGCCCAAATTGTAATCAGTAGTGTATAGCTGTGCGTGCAATTTCTTGGCCAACAGCACGAGTTTGTCATCATTGGCTGCGGGGGCGTTGGTGAGCAACGTACGGTCAATAGTCACCTTAACAGGAACACTATCCTGCAGCTGATGTGCAATATCCAGCCCGAAACGGGCACGTTCTCTTTTGTGGCTATCGCTGCCATCGGCAAGCAGCTGCAGCTCGTTCACTATGAACTGCGGGATAACTAATTCGTCCGCTACAAAACCACTGCCCACTATTTCAACGATCCTGCCGTCAATAAGCGCGCAACTATCAAGTATAATCTTGCGTCGCCTACCAAAAGGCTTTATGGAGAGTTCACCCTTTTGAGATATAAGAATCCACACTATACATATAAGCAAGATAACCTGAATAATTTCGATCATTGTTAATCCTTTTCCAAGAACTTATTAAGTGCGCTGCGCACATCCGGCACACCTTTCAGGAATGCATTTTTCTCACCTGCACCTGGTAATGGCCCTATAGCTGCCTCAAAGCCCAACTTCTTTGCCTCAGCAACGCGTTTATCGATGTGCGGCACGCGTCTTACCTCACCGCTTAAACCCACTTCACCAAAGACAACGGCGTTAGCCTTGAGCTGAAGTCCTTTTGCTGCCGACCCAATAGCCATACATACGGCCAGGTCTGCGGCAGGTTCGATTATTCTCATACCCCCAACGATATTAATATAAATGTCTTGTTCTGAGAGGGACAATTTGGTACGACGCTCCAGCATAGCAATCAGCAGATTGACACGATTCAAGTCGATGCCACTAGCCGCGCGCTTAGGATAACCGTAACTTGTTTTGTTAACCAACGCTTGTACTTCAACAAGCAGAGGTCGGGTGCCCTCCATAGTAGCGAGCACGACTGAGCCATCACTTACCTGACGTTCAGCTAACAATGCGGCAGATGGATTTTTGACCTCTCTCAAGCCTACAGTATCCATTTCAAGGATACCGGCTTCTGTCGTTGGTCCAAAACGGTTCTTGGTGGCTCTCAGTATCTTAAACCCACCATAACGATCACCCTCAAACTGCAAAACAACATCAACGACGTGCTCAAGTATCTTAGGCCCGGCAATAGCGCCCTCCTTGGTAACGTGGCCAACCAGTAACACCGCTGTGTTACTCTGTTTTGCCGCAGTAAGAATCAAATGCGTACTATTAGTAATTTGCGTCACACTGCCGGCTGCCGAACTTATATTCTGGACAGCAACTGTTTGGATAGAATCCACTACCACAAGTTCATAGGCGCCGGAAGCAATTGTTACAGCTATATCATCGGCACTGACACTGGTGGCTAACTGCAGCTTGGAATTATCCGCAATGCCTAACCGCTCGGCCCGCAAGCCTACCTGATGTCCGGACTCTTCTCCGCTCACGTACAATACCTTATGCTTCTTGGCTATACTTGCAGCAATTTGCAACAAAAGTGTACTCTTCCCGATACCCGGCTGCCCAGCAATCAGGCTTACACTACCAGCAACAATACCACCACCCAATACACCATCCACATCAGCCATGCCGCTCAGCAGGCGTTTCTGATCGTGTTTCACCGATACGCCGACTGCTTTTGGCGCCAGAACCTGGCCACTGTCACTGGCGGTACCCCCAGACAGATATACCTCATTTAGAACTGGTTCCTCCTGTAGCGTATTCCATGCGCCACAGTCCTGGCATTTTCCTGCCCAGGATTGGAATATAGCCCCGCAACTTGCACATACATATCGTGAGCCTTTTCGAGCCATAGTATGTTTATTATACCCTAGTGCCAGGTAATAGAGGCCGGTTCGAAAGAGATGCGGGTACTAACAGTGTTTTACCAAACCTCGGTTACTACAATAAATAATATGCTCTTATTGTTTCTGTGAAGGGGCGAAGCGGCTGTCCAAGGCCTCTTGCAATTCGCGTTCCTGGGTCGCAATATCGTTCCGCTGACGTACGACCTCATTGTATCGATTAATAAGTTTATGCGTCTCAGCAAGCTCGCTATTATAGGCTTCAACCATGGTGTTATAGGCGCGCACGCTCGCTTCATACGTCTCCTGGTCTTGTGAAGCAATGTCCTGGTTGATCTGTGCTTCCTTAGCCTTTAAAGTGCTTATCTTGGCAGATAGCTTAGCTTTGTTTGTTTCTATGCTAGTCTTCAGACTAGCAAGTTCAGCATCGTATCGGTCGACAAGCATCTTGCGTCTGGTAAACTCTGCTTGGTACGCCTCCCGGTATGTAACAATCTGGCTTCGATTTAAAAAATATTGTTTGTAGTATTCCTCAAGTTCGGGGGATAATTCGCGTAATTCAGTGCCAAATATTGAATGCATCTCATTCACCAAATCAGCATCTTGGGACTTATAACTGTCAAGCTTATCCTTAATATCCTGGGCAACTGCGCCGACATTATAATAAGCCTCCAGCATCGCATTGACGTGCTGGCGATCCTTACCGCTCAACCGCTCGTAAGCTTCGTGTAACGTTTCGTGTGCTGCTGTAACCTGCAGCACTCCGTGCAAACGCGGATCATCTACTGCATAGATATGTATGCCTTGCCGGCTGCCATGGAAGCACCCTAGGACAGCTGTTTCTTCGTTATAGTCCGCGCACTGTTGGTTAAAAGTTTGCCTGTCTTCCAATTGCGGATGATTGGCATAGAATAGCCTCTTGCCATAGTCGGTCATAGTTGTGGTACTTGCCAACTCTACAATCTGGGTGGGAGGGGAATAGTCACGTAAGCGCCACCAATCTATAATGTTGTCCCGCTGCACCCATATGACTATGTTTGCCATAATAAGTGCAAGGAGTACTACATATGGCCAGAGCCGACGGAACCGTTGCATACCACTAGTGTATACTATTCTGACCGTTAACATACTCGGCAAAGTAACTGCTATTCTCTGATTGAGTCGTAAGTCAGTTCACCATCCTTGGCACCGATCTGGATGATCTGAACCAGCCCACCTTCCATGATCGCCAACGCGCCGTGGGTCTCGATAAACCGGAAGTTCGC
>JBGTMJ010000056.1:0-16297 GCA_041743655.1 Saccharimonadales bacterium (SeqCode)
TAAGGGGAGCACCAAAAACGACCTTACCCGATTGTTGCCATACACCCCATTCCGTGTTCGTCACGAAATCAGGATAGCTGTCCTCGTACCTAGGAACCCAGAAGAGGATTACGTCGGCCAAGTTAAGACAACGTTCTTCCCACTCGACCTGCTCACAAAACTCATCGTCACTTAGTGGAGGGTGAACTGGATCTCGGTCATCCGGCGAGAATACTACACCTTCGTAACCAAGTTCACTCAATAAGCTTACCGCCTCTTTGCGCCAGGAATAAGTTGACGCATCTTTTTGTAGTGGACCAGCCAAGAAGATTGCTTGGCCATACCCATGCAGTATCTCTTCTCGCGCATACACGTTATGAACCTTCATGCCACCCAATGTCAACTTTCCTTTCACAGACACAGTATACCAGTCAGACGCCTAATAACCGCGTGTTACCGTCAAGGTTCTAGAACCTGGCGCACTATGCTCATGGTTAACTCATGTATGTTTGATATTGTCGATATAAGGAGGAAATATGGCAGGTGAATTGGCTAAAACTCGGGGTTCAATTGACCTTCATAGGGTAATTATGTTATTATATAAAAAATTTATAATGATTGTGTGGACATATGGGCTGGCTTGATTTCTTAGGTGGCAACAAATCCCAAAACGCGGGGCAGTACAGTGGTGAGGTAGTCGACGAGGAAGCAATTGTCCTGAAAGCAGAGACGAAAAAACTCGAGGACGTGAGTGCTGAACGACTAGGGCATCTGGCTTTCGAGGCTTTCGCGGAGGGGGATATTGTGATGAATGAAAACGAAGATATTGACATGGCTTCCTCATATTACGCACGAGCGTCTGCGCTTGCACATCTTGCCATCCTCAAGTCACAAATCGAAGCAAAAAAATAACGCTTTGATTCCAGAGACCCTCAAATGGTTGATAATGGCTATCCTGCTCATACCAAACAGTAGAATTTAGATTAAAAAGTTTGGTTCTAGCTTCGTTTACTATGCTGTATCTGATCACTTTTATGGAGCCAAGCATGAGCAAGTTTGTTTTATGAAAAATTTTTCAGTATGCTTAAGCGAGATGCCCAGGAAACACAACGTGAAACAGCTTCATAAATCGCAGTCTGGTTTTGGTATCGTGGAAATTTTTATTGTGATCGTCATTATCGGCCTTTTTACAGGAGCAGGCTGGTTTGTGTACAGGTCACAGCAAGATAAGAGCAGTAAAGCGACAGCTAGCACTCAAACTTTCGCATCCGGCATCTACTATCGGCAACCAAACCTCAATGACCCCAGCGCCTTCTTAAGAACGCTCGATAACAACAATGTACCAAGTGTACGCCTGGCACCCGTCGACTTTGATATCCGGCCGGATAAACTCGTGTATGCCGACAACGATACCCTGATGTTAGTTGCACCTGACGGCAAAGAGACAGCGGTGAAGGTTAAGGGGTTATACCAAATGGCCCGGCCGAGTTTTTCGCCAGACGGTTCAATGGTAGCGGTGCAGGCGACTGACAAACCGCAGGCGCCGGAACAGGCGGCCGATCCCAAAAAGCTGGGAATTTATCTTATTACGCTTGGGTCTGGTTCGGTCAGGCTTATCAGTAACCCAGATAGCGGCTTGCCGGCTGAATCACCTGTGTGGTTCCATACCGCTAATAAGGTTGCCTACAGCACGTTCTCTTCGGAAACCGGTGTCGATATCCACATTTATGATGTCGACGCCAGGCAAGAGGCAATGGTGATTGAAGATGCCGGCTGGCTGCACCTCGCGATTACTCCCGACGATAAACATGTGCTAAACGTCGCTACCCTGAAGCTGTACGATCTGGTCAGCGGAGAACTGGTTGGTGACCTCAAGCAGAAAGCAGAAAGTGCGCTGCAAAAGGCCGGCTACAACGCAGAGACTAAGACGGTTGGCGATCTAGGCAGCAGCTTTCCCCTGGACGGTGGTTTTTCGCCTGACGGCACATCAATCGTCTTTGATGGCGCGGTAGAGAAAGATGGCAAACATGGCAGTATCACAGCCAAGATGAAGCGCGACGGCACCGGCTTTGAGGTGCTGACAGACCTGCACGAGATAAACTCCGATTTCAGTAACGGCAACAATTTCTCACAAGTTAACGTTACATGGCTCTGAGCCTAACCCTGGCATTTTAGATATATCAAAGCTAATAATGAAGCCGTGAAAATTAGCTGTCGGTGGATTCCGTCCTAAAAACTACTGTGAGCTGTCTACCAGAGAAAACACCATCCCCTCATAGGGCTGCAGCTCTATTACCGCGTTTGCAGCCTCGAGTTGGCTTGCATGGGCATAATTTGAGATAACTAATGTACGTGCCTGAACACCTGGCCGGCAGGTAACCATAGAATTTGAGAAATTGATAAGCACCAGAAACGTCCCACTATTCTCTCGTCGGCGGATATAGCCCAAGACATCAGATGAGCCAACATCAATAATCTCAATTCCACCATATTTTAGGGCTGGCTCCTCTTGGCGCAGTTTACCTAAAGTACGATACAGCGACAGAAATGAATCTGGATCGGCACTTTGGACCTCTACATTATTACTCCTAGAGTCAGTAGCTAAGGGCAGCCAGGGATTATCGCCAGTTGTGAAACCAGCGTATTTGTCAGCTGTCCATTGCATCGGCGTCCGCTCAGGATCACGTCCAATACCACGAAGTGGATCACCTTTGGCTGCAGGATCATGGGCATGCTGTGGGGGTATCGAAACGTTGTGCATCCCGATTTCTTCGCCATAATAAACGAAGACCATCCCCGGCAGTGTTAATAACATAATAGCCGCACTCCGGGCAGCAGCTGGCTGGCCAAGTCGGTTCAGCAGGCGAGGCACGTCATGGTTGCCAAAAGCATAACTTGGCAC
Organism: Saccharimonadales bacterium (SeqCode); assembly: GCA_041743655.1. Classification (GTDB taxonomy): domain Bacteria; phylum Patescibacteriota; class Saccharimonadia; order Saccharimonadales; family UBA4665; genus JARIHD01. The sequence continues at coordinate 2,882 of JBGTMJ010000056.1, forward strand.
GCAGTAAGGACTAAATTGTTCAAGCGCAGAGTGAAATGACTTGAGGAATTTACGCCAACTGCTAGCCTCCCATGACAGATTTACACCTTCAAAGTTAAATGGTGCGGCAACTTCCGGGTTCACGCCCACATAAAAAGCCATATACTCAGCTATACGATTATGACTGCTAGGATATGCTTCGGTCACCATGAAACGTTGTTTGTCCTGATAGGCTTTTTCTTTCAGAACAGCCGCCATTTCATTCAAATAGGCGTACACCGGAGGCCATCCCCGGCTATTATCGTGTATCACAGCGTTATACCGTAGATCTTCGCCCTCGACATACTCTGGATTGGGCGGATCGTCGCTCAAAAGTGGCTCTTTGGCCAACCAGTACACAGCATCCATCCTAAAACCGTCAACGCCTAAATCCAGCCAAAACCGCATAACGCCTTTTATTGCTTCACGCACTGCTGGGTTGCCCCAATTTAAGTCAGGTTGCTTGACATTAAAACTATGAAGATAGAATTGCTTTCGCCGTGGTTCCCATTCCCATGCCGGTCCGCCTGCAAGCACGTCCCGCCAGTTATTAGGGGGAAGTGGTGTATTAGTACCAGTATCAGACTCTGGATCGCGCCATATGTACCACGTGCCATAAGGGTTATCCTTAGACAGCCTGGATTGCTTAAACCATTTGTGCTCGTCAGACGTATGGTTAGGTACCAGGTCGATAATTACTTTTATATTCCTAGCTGCTGCTTCCGCCAACAATTGCTTGAAGTCACCCAGGGTCCCAAATAACGGGTCAACTGCACAGTAGTCAGCCACATCATAGCCGAAGTCTGCCATAGGCGAAGGATAAAACGGCGAGAGCCATATCGCAGTTACACTTAGGCTTTGTAGGTAGTCAAGACGGCTGATAACACCTTGTAAATCTCCAACGCCGTCACCGCTAGAATCCTGGAAACTACGTGGGTATATATGATAGACGATAGCTCCTTCCGGCCATCGGCGGTCTCTTGCAACTGCTGGGTTTGGGTGCTTAGTACGTGCCATGGATAAATATTGTCATAAAAAGCTTAGTACATTTATACGATAGTACGTTGCCATGGATATTGAAAGGATACTAATCTTCTTGCCAAGCTTAACGATGGAGGAATGGACACCATGAACCACTCCGTTACATAACCGCCCGCAAAGTACCAGCAGGTGCAGTAGTTTAGACTTTACGATTAAGACTCGCAGAACTGGCGACCATCACCACAGCCATATAGGTGCTATACTATACAGACACTGCTCTGGAGAGTAATAATACAGACTAATTGCGATTTGTAGACAGATACTTTATGAAAGCATTACGTGTTGCAATGTTAGCGCCACCTTGGCTACCTATTCCACCGATTGGGTACGGTGGTATTGAGAATGTACTGCAGGCGCTTATCCCTGAACTGCTTAAACTAGGTGTTGAGGTTGAACTTTTTGCCACCGGCAATACTACAATCCCGGCGACAAAACACCACGCTCTATATGCAGATGGCCAATACCAGCATATCCATGAGCCACAGTACGAATCAATGCCGATTACTATCGGACATTTATTATATGCTCTTAACGTTATTCGCAAATCAGGGGACTTTGACATTATTCACGACCACAACGGTTTCTTGGGGCCGTTAGCACTGGCCAATACCCAAGATAACATTCCACCTGCTATCCACACGCTGCACGGCCCTCCATTTACTACAGCTAGCCGATTGGACCAGACTAGCCTCCCGGACAACCTGCCCATGTGGCGTGAACTCGCTACAGCCAACAAATTGTATTTGGTGGGCATTTCCAATGCAATGACACGTGAAGCCCCCAAAGAGATTAAACACCTTGTGTTACCGAGCATACATAATGCCATCGACGTGTCGCAATTTCCGTTCGTTGCCAAGAAAAAAGATTACTTTATAACCCTTGCCCGCTTTCATCCGGAAAAAGGGCAACATATTGCAGTCCAGATTGCTATGGAGCTTGGCTATACTCTTAAGATGGCAGGAGTAGTCGGTGATCTTACCACTCACCGTAAAGTTATGCTGGAGATAGCTAACCCGCTGAGCCCGTATCGCAGTGTATCTGACTTCCGTTACTACAGTGATTTTATCTTCCCCCACTTGTTAACAGGCAGTATCGAACACGTTGGAGAAGTGAGTGGACAACGGAAGATGGACTTTATTAGCAACGCCAAAGCCTTATTATTTCCGATCCAATGGGAAGAGCCATTCGGCATGGCTGTTATCGAAGCCTTGGCTTGTGGCACGCCAGTCGTTGCTATGGACCGCGGAGCCATGCCAGAAATTATCAAACATGGTTATAACGGCTTCCTTGCGCACAATATAGACGAGTTTAAGGCTTACACTGCCCGGGTACATGAGATTGACCCTGGCAACTGCCGCAAATCCGTCGAGGAAAAATTTTCGGCGCGCCACATGGCAGAAAGATATATTGAACACTATAAGACCATTATCAGTAAATACAAAAATTTAAAAAGTAAGCGCTCGTAAGCCAAACCGCTAAACATAAATGGTATAGTAGGTTGTATGCTCACAGCAGCCACTGCATGGCTAGACAAAACCAAAAGCCAGAAACAACACGCTTTATACCAACTCATCCATGAAGATGATAGTGTTGATTATATAAACCTAGTCACAGTCCCCCAAGGAGTAGTGGCAAGTCTCGGCAGGCATTTCGATTACGCGATATTTGGCCGCGACTCCATTAGGGTGGCTAAAGACCTGCTTGATACGCACCAGACTCTGGCACATGATATTATTCTTAGCCTGGCACGCCTACAAGGGACATTTTACAATGACCAAAGCGAAGAAGAACCCGGCAAGATACATCATGAACACCGCAGCTTAATCTTTGATGGCGAGCCGATCCCCGAAGTCTCGGCAGGAATCTTGCGTGATCTACAGCAAGTCTGGGGTAGAGACGATGCGGACGGGATGACTTATTATGGGAGCGCGGACGCTACACCGCTCTATGTCCGTTTAGTCGCCAGCTATGTTAATAAGTACGGTAACGAACTGCTCGATGAAACCGTTACGGGGCGCGATGGCCAAACTTGCACCCTGCGAGATTCTTTGCAGCACGCTGTCGACTGGCTGGTTAGGCAAATCGAAGCTTCTCCATGGGGTCTCTTGGAATACAAACGGCGTAATCCTAATGGCCTTATCAATCAAGCTTGGAAAGATTCAACGACAGCCTATCTGCACGCTGATGGTTCGATGGCAAACTTCGAGCAGGGAATTGCTTCTATTGAGTTGCAGGGTTACGCCTATGATGCCTTCCTTGACGCAAGTAAACTACTGCCCGGTGACCAAGCCAGTAGATGGCAGACACTTGCCAAACGTATTCAAGAAACTACACTCGCGACATGCTGGATGGAACAATCTGCTTACTTTGCCCAGGGTTTAGACCGGGACGCCCAGGGTAATATGCGCCAAATTGATACACTCACCTCTAACCCCGCTCTTCTGCTGCGCAGCAGATTGCTCCACGACTTAGAGCCAGATGAACGAGACCGCTATGTAGAGAAGATCGTAAGGATGCTCATGAGTCCGGAGTTTTTGACCATGGGCGGTATCCGCAGCCGTGCCTTAAAACACCACAGCATACCGGGCTTCCCTGATTATCATGGCACGTATACTACATGGCCTAAGGAGACATACGAGATTGCTAAAGGACTAAGATACCATGGTTATTCGGCGTTAGGTCACGATTTGGAGGTACGCATTTTAAATTCAGTCATGACTGCCGGGGAATTTTATGAGTTCTTTTACATTAACGAAAATGGCACACTATGGTACGACCCGGACGAAGCCAGAAAACACTTTGAGCCCCTATCGCAAGGGAATCTCCTACCAGTACCAGAAGCCGGACAGGCGTGGACCGTTTCAGCAGTCATGGCCATCCTGAAAAGACGGCAACGAGACCGTGCTGGCCATTCCCGGCCTAGAACTGCCGAGCTATCGCCGTCCAGCTAACACACAGAAGGTTGTTCAGGCTGTACCAACACAGTTTTTGTTAGTTAAGAAAATCCCTGCGGTCAATGCTCTCAGCATCGATGGTCACATCGCTTGCTTCTAAGACACTGGCACCCAGCAGCTTAGGAGGCAAGCCATCCGGGAGATTCCGAAGAATGTTAAGCTCTGTTTTGACAGCACCTAACGATCGAAGGTGCCCAAGCATAAACGCCTTTACCTCTTTATCCGCCTTAAATGCTTGAGTGGCTCTGCTTTGCACTTCCTGGCCCAATGTTTCGTCTGACATCGTTACTTTCCTGATTTACTCATTAATTTATTAATAAAATAGCATTTTTATTAAAATAAGTCAATCCCCAGTACTCGGAGGGCAGCTATATAATTGGTGACATTATTCTTCCTTATTTTAGCTGCAGATTGCCGTCTCGTCTAGTAAAAACAATAATTATCTGTAATATTTTTTACACGACTGTTGCTAACAAGGGGCCACAGCGCTGGGTGAGATCGGACTTTCTTGGCAGAATTGAGGAATCATTAGTTTTCACACCCTTAACTAAAAACAATTGCAGCCCATTGTAAGAGCGGCAATTGCAGCAGGGGAGAATCTTCGTTAACCCTTATCAGTCAGTTTTTTGAAGTTACATGGTCTTAATTTGAGCGTCAGCCCTCTGCGCTTCTGATTCTAAGCGTGTCACTTCTTGTTGTAGTTTGTTGACCTCCTGGTCAGACTTCCTATAAAGGTCTTCCTGATGGGTTTGCTCGCGCTTTAAGTCATCAATCTTCTGATGTAGATCACGTAACAATGACTGTTGTTCAGTTATGGCAGTACGTAACTTCTGTGCACTGGCCCGTAAATGATCACCTGGTTTCATGATATAGATCTCCTTACTTTGGTTAAAAGCAGCGAGAGGAGCCAGAGCCCGCCCCACTGCTTTCGTTATGCACGGCGCTAGGAAGGGTTAGGCCCTTTAGCAGCCGCCTTTTTTGCCAGCCTGGCTAGCACGCTCTGGGTCGTTCTCAAAGTTGCCGTCACTTTTTGCTCTCCTTTATGTTTAGATTGTTTGAACTATTATAAAACGATGCCTGCGGGTGTGCTGTAAAATTTTACCTACTCATTTCTTTACAAAATTAGGTATAGCTAGTGGTACTTACTTGGGTTCTAGAGTCGCGCGTGCCTTGTCGATGATTTCCCCCAAAAAAGGCAACGAGTCAAACAAGCTCAGCATCCACAACAATAATGAGACAACTAACGTACCGCCAATAAACGCACCTGCTCCTGTTGCCGCACCTTTCAAAAAACTGAGTCCCAACGCCTGCTTTTTTGAAACGTAACCTGTTTCAAAGAATTCATGGATTTTCTTGCCAAGCTCAAGTAGTTCTGCGTCGTGTTTGGAAGTATTATTCTGGGACTTTTTTGCCATATCTATCCTTTATATTAATTGCAGGTTACTAGCCTCAAAGACTGCGCGCATCAACTATATGGTATTTAATCATACTAGATGTAATTATTCTTATAGCTAGGTACCCCTTACGTCACTACCATGAAAGCATAGGCCAGGTATTATATGTGAATGGTGGCGAGATTATAAGCGGCTAGATTGAAAAAGCGAGCCGCGGACCGGTTGTAATTTTTTTTACTCTTTAGAGAGATAACTGAGTGTAGAATCTGCCTATAGATGGACTACAATTAGACTATGTTCTACATAGACACAAACATCCACCGCAAGCAGCGTGATTTCATGCTCATCCATATTGTGCCCACCATTATTGTTTTTCTGGCGTTTAGCGGTATTACCCTCTGGAGCTGGCACGCAGCAAGGGTAGCGATTGCCAGAGAGCGTACCCAAATCCTCGACCAGAAGCTTAGCAGCACTGTATCAGCTATCGATACGCGCCTGAATACGTATCAGGATATTCTCCGCGCCGGGGCTGGCCTGTTTGGCGCGTCTGATACAGTTACCCGCGCCGAATGGAAACAATTCGTTAACGTCTTCGATCTGGATAACCGCTACCCCGGCATACATGGCGTTGGTTTTGTTGAAGTCATACAACCTGACAAACTGGAAACACATACTGCGGCAATACGTAGTGAAGGCTATCCAGGCTACTCCGTTCACCCTGCAGGATCGCGGGATATATACACCAGTATCATATATATCGAACCCTTTTCAGGTAATAACCTCAAAGCCTTCGGCTATGATATGTATTCCGAACCTTCCCGTAAAGCAGCTATGGACCGTGCCCGTGATAGCGGACAACCGGCAGTTACTAGCAAAGTAGTGCTCGTACAAGAAGATAGGAATAACGCTCAGCCCGGATTCTTAATGTACGTCCCCGTGTACAAGAGAGACAGCAACCCCCAGACTATTCCCGAGCGCCAGTCTAACCTTGTGGGCTATGTATACGCACCCTTTAGGACTCATGACCTGCTTGATGAGGTACTCCGTGAGAACGACGCGAATTATGTTGTTCGTATATATGATCATACCTTTGGGAAAGACACTCTTATCTACCAGAGTGATGACTATAAGACAGTCTCCCGTAACACTGCAATGCATACCGCTGCTATCAGCTTTTCACGAGACAGCAGCAATTGGACTATCGAAAGCGGCATACGTCCAGAAGCTATTTCTGCCCAGCTACGCTCTCGACCTGCAACAATAGTATGGGGCGGGCTACTCCTGAGTACCTGTATTGCCGGTTTTGTATACCTCTTGCTCTTAAACCGCACTGGTCGCTTAGCACGCCGGGAGGCCAAGGCGCTGCAAAAAGCCAAGGACGAACTACTAGCCCTGGCCTCGCACCAACTCCGTACCCCTGCAACCGGAGTCAAACAATATATAGGCATGTTACGCGAAGGCTACGCAGGTAAACTAAGTAAAGAGCAAAACAAGCTCTTAGATAAAGCCAACCAAAGCAACGAACGACAACTGGGCACTATAAACGACATACTCGTGATTGCGCGGGCTGACGCAGGTAATTTAGAATTGTACTTTGCACGGACCGATATACGTAAAATGCTCGAGGATATCCTTGATGAGCAGGAAGAGGTTATACGTACCCACAAGCAAACACTTGTACGTTCGCTCCCCAAACGACCTGTCTATGTAGTGGGGGATGCGCAATATTTGCGGATGGCCATTGAGAACATAGTCAGCAATGCTACGAAGTACACGCACGGCAAAGGGATACTCAGAGCCACCCTTACTAAAGCAGGACCGCAGGTATATATAGTCGTAAAAGATACGGGCGTAGGTGTCGCGAAACAGGATTTCACACTTTTGTTCCGAAAGTTCTCGCGCATACCCAATGACCTCACTAGTAAAGTGAACGGAAGCGGTATCGGACTATATCTCGCCAAGAAAATCATAGACGCCCACGGTGGGACAATAGACTTTGTTTCTACTTTAGGCCAGGGTTCAACAGTTACGATAGGTTTACCGGCGGGTAAGCAGCCGACGCATACTGAACATATTGTGTAATATTTTTAACTGATAGTAATGTACTATTAGAATAGCCTGTATGAAGATATGATATAACTAAACGAAATACGTGAGAGTCCTGCAATCTTGTGACTACGTAATATTTTGAGAGGCGACGGCGACAATGACAAAGAAGAAAGTACTAATTGTTGAGGATGAACGTGCGTTAAACGAAGCTTACCAGATCATTCTTACAAAGAACAATTACGATGTATACACTGCTTACGATGGCGATGAAGCACTGAAGATTACTAAAAAGGTTGAGCCAGATTTAATTCTGCTCGATCTGCGCATGCCTCGCATGAATGGTATAGAGTTTTTACAAAAATATAACCTTCCCGAAAAGCACCCCGACGTGAAGGTCATTGTTTTTAGTAATTTGGATACACAAAAAGAAATCAACAAAGCGTATGGGCTGGGCGCTCATAAATACATGCTTAAGGCTTGGGCGTCGCCTAAAGAACTCATCCAGTTAGTGCGTGAAACTATTGGTGGGTCTTAGACAATCTTCTAAAGCTTAACGGATGCTTATATCGCGCAGGCTATCTTCACCTATTAAATCAAGCAGCTTTTCAGAATTGACGATATATTGCTGGTTCTCGTAGGTTAATAAGCCCTGCTTTTTAAACTTACTCATCTCGGTAGCAGTCGTTTCCCGAGTTACGCCCACAAGTCCGGCAAGGTTCTGGTGGGTTAGGGACAGCTCGATTTTAATTTGGGAACCTTTCGGTTTGCCATAGCGCTGGCACAGGTAATAGAGGGTATGCAGCAGTTTCTCACGCGCTTTGGCTTGCTCCAGAGCGTTCACCCGTATAAGCAGGGCAGCATAGTTAGTAGTAAAATAGTCCAGCATCACTCGCATACGAGCTGGACTGCCCGTCATAAAGTTTATAAGCTCCTCGCGGGGAACAAATGCCACTTGGCAATCATCGACTGCTTCGTAAAAGTAAAGCGACCCCGGAGTCTTTCCGAAAATCCAGGAAGAAGGGAAGAACTCACCAGCAGTATAATACGTTACAATCTGCTCATCACCTTGTGATGAAATACCGAATGCCCTGACTACACCACTGCTAATAAGACAGGCCGACCTCGGCACTTCACCTTGGTATATGATAGTCGATCCAGCGCTATATGACCGTGTGACTGAACTCTTGATGAGTGGTTGCAGTTGTTCCAACATGTGATTATCCGCACGCGCTTTGCTGGTTATAAAATGAAGACCACTTTCTACTACTGATTGTAGGCCATCTATCCGTCTATTATGTAATCTATTTTACATGATTGTAGTAAATAACTTTACTGCGGCCTATATCAGCCTCCCGTACTATGTAAAGTAATGCTTAAAGGAGGAAAAAAGCATGAGAGATACAAATGTGTTACTAAGCCCTGAGGAACTAGAGTATAAGATACAGAAGTTCTTAGCAAGAAAAGATGAAAAATATCCCAAGTTACGCAGAACATCGATTAGCGACATTCGTGACCGCGAACAAAGAACTTGGAAACACATACCCCAACACCTGGCACTGGTACGCTAAGACACTAAATTAAGATAGAAGAAAAGGGATTAAATAATTATGTTAGAGTTTATCGTATGGATAGTTTTCGGTGCAATAGTAGGTTGGCTTGCCTCCATGATTATGGGAACAAACCAGCAACAGGGAGCATTAGCTAACATCATAGTCGGGATTGTGGGCGCACTAATTGGCGGCTACTTATCCCGAGCATTTGGCGGACCGGCTGTAACCGGATTTAACCTAACCAGCTTGTTTATAGCCGTGATCGGTGCGGTCGTATTGCTTGGAGCGTTGAGGTTATTCTCACGCGGGCAAAAGAGCTTGTAAGCATTTCAGAAGAATGCGAAATGCACCACTCTTCAGGTGCGCGGCCTAGAGAATAGCCAGCCAAACCAAGCTTTAAGCCGATGTCTTTTCAGCCTTGCTGCACCAAGCAGCAAGGCTGAAGTTATTGGTAGGTACACCCACGACCAGCCAAAAGCCTGAGTCAAATAGCCCCAGGATATACCTATCCACGAGCTAAATAATAACGGCAACGAGAAGATGGTAATCATGGTGCGCAATTTGCCACCTTTTACCGAAAAGAATTTAGCGTAGCCAACAAAGAGCGAGATAGGTAATGCGACATAAAGTGTCCACACTGGTAGCATACCAGCTCCCACAATCAGCCCAAAGATACCTGCTGCGGCCAGCATAAAATCTGCAATACTATCAATATAGCCGCCAATCACTGTCTCAGCATGTAGCTTCTTAGCAGCCAGACCGTCAAAGAAGTCGGTTATGAGTGCAGCGGCGATGAACAGGCAACCAAGTGCCCATCTTCCTTGAACAGCCATCAAATATACCGGCACCGTCAACATGAGCCGAGAGGCCGTCAATGCATTAGGCAGCCAGTGCAGATTTGAACGAGTAACTGTTGACTGGCCCATACTAGTGGCATAATACCATCAAGCTCCCTTGGTAACAACGAAAATTAAGCTGGCTTCTGTTAAAATGTATAGAATAAATGGAACGCTCAGGAGACCGTACCTACACGGTTTAGATACGCCTACACATGAATACACTACCTACAGACCAGCAAGCTACACGGTTCAAACACTGTATAGTCCTCTTTAACCCAATCAGCACCAATGCACCAGCAACCAAACAACGTATAGATAAAATCGGAGAGATATTTTCAGACTCTAAGGTTGACATACTCGAAACTTCATCGGAGGGACCTCAAGCAAATCGTGCGCTCATCGAAAAGCATGCTTCCAAACTAGGCCAGCAGACTTTACTGTGCATAGCAGGCGGTGACGGTACGACCAACCAGGTAATCGAGACGCTGTTGACTGCCGAGCACCTTACGGAAGAGCAACGCCAAACACCCTTACTGCCACTCTGGGGTGGTAATGCCAACGACTTGGCACATATGCTCAATGGTTCAAACCGTACCCGCCTTGAAGACATACTTAACAAAGGTAAGATAGTCCCCATTCATCCTTTGCAATGCACAATGACAAGCGAGGACGGCACAGTTATTGTACGCATTGCTGCCTGCTATGCCGGATTTGGCGCAACAGCCTTTGCAGCCTTACAGCTTAACAAGCCTGCACATCGCAAGAGCAAGCTACATGCAATGCCCGGGGGAAGGCCGCTGCAGGAAATTATTACCGTAACTGCTGCATTGTTGGAAGCACCATCCTTCGCCGTAAAAGAGTCTAATGACGTACAGATTGTATACGAACGTACTTTTGCTAACGGATCACGTATGGCAAAACTCAAGCATCTGCCAGTAGAACTTACGGACGAGATGTTTTACATTAACACCTTGGAGAACAGACGGCTGTTTTCTGCTATTCCTCGTCTGGTAGAGCTGATTCTCAAACGAGTATCTGGAAAATTCTTGCGAAACCATGCGCACTTTACTACCCAGGGAACCAGTTGGGCCCATTTCGATGGCGAACCCCAGAAAGTCCCAGCCAGAACCGATGTCGATATCCAGTTGTCCACAAGACCGTTCTACGCTTTGAGTACTACATTTGGCAGCAAAGATAAAGAATAGGATAAAGCGGGGTGACGTTAGGCCATGGCTCGAGGATGTCCTGCAATATCTACTAAAGTCCACAGCTTTTCCTGTGTATCAAACTTAAGACGGTAGTCAGTTTCGCCATCAGTCATATCAAAAATCTGAACCAACCGCTGGCCTTTCTGTACCAGGTAGCGTAACCCGTTCAGGAAAATATATTCATGTCCGTCAAACTCAATGCGCTTTGGGAAGCTCTTAAGCTCCTTGCTGTTCTGGAAGTAAATAGCAGTTACGGCTACTTCTCGGTTAATTGTTACACGATTACTCATAGGTCAAGCTCCTAAAAGTTAAGGTTGCTAATTAGAGGAACGTTTGTTATAAAACGCCATGAACGGATTTGATAACGGAGGGCCTAAGTACAAGACAAGTAACCGTTCATACTCGTCATAATCTTAGAAACCGTTGCTTGATAAAGGGTAAACAGTGACGCTTTTTCGCTGTCCAGCGAACGCCGTACAACGAACAGTGAGTATATTCCCAAAAAGTTGACCAATAAGCCTGTATGTAGGAATCCGCTAGCCAGCAGAGCTAGTTGGCGAAAGCACACACATTGCTAACGTTTATTATATAGACCCTCCGGATAGTAATGCAATACGGTTATTATCGTCACATTTACACCACACCATATGAGGTAAGAGATAGAGTTAACACTTATGGATTGTCTCATCCTGCGCGGCTATTAGCACAGCTAGTTGCAATGTGACAGGCACTCTCTTGCTACCCACTTACGGTTTCACAGGCTCAAGCCTTTAGAGTACACTAAGTATATGATTTTTGAGATGCTGCGCTGGTGGTATGGTGCCGGATGGTTACGTGCAGCACAGCACAGCATTACCTGGTCAAAACGTATGGGACAGGCTTTCTCAGTGCCGTTATTGGCACGTACTCTTTTTGCACCCTGGCGGCGTATCGTGAGCCTTGGCGGGCGGTCATTCGACGAGAGAATACGCGCAGCTTTTGACAATCTGGTATCGCGATGTGTTGGTTCTGTTGTTCGCACGCTTGTACTGATCACTGCAGCCATTGCTGTGTGTATGGCCCTGATCCTGGCAGTGTTACTAACCGTCGTGTGGCCACTACTACCTGTTGCCTTTATATACTTTGTCGTGCGGAGTATCACAGGATGATGACAGTAGTAGCTCTGACTAGTTTGAGAGCACGTAAAGCCCGCCTGTCGCGCAGAATCGGCAAGGGCGGTTCTGAGCTTCTAACAGGGCTGCTCTTGTTGTTTACCGCTACCAGCATGTACCAGGCAGTCTTTGGAACGTCACCAAGGGTGGGCTACCTTACAGCCGCTCTCGCAACGCTTCTGGCCATGCTTTTGTTGTGGTATCACTATGATCTCAAAGACATAGCGCCTAAAGTACCCGCTCTACAGCTCGACGATACCATTGAGCAGCACCTACTCGCAACACTTACGGCACCTGTCACACCGCGATCTGCCTGGGAAGCTGCGTGCCAGAACGCCGAAGGGCTCTTTGTCTGCAACCACCTGTTGCTTGACTGGAAATCCTTAAGCCCAGCACTCAGCGCAAATGAGCAAGACATGGAAGCGGTATGGCGTCAGTCACAGGAACTGCTTGATTCTACTAAAACAACTGGGTTGCATGCTGGCATCTTGGCAACGGCAGTGCTACTTGCTTCTCCGGCGGCCCAAACATTTCTGACCGCCAACAAATTGAAGGCCGGGGACGTTAAGGAAGTGTTGGACTGGTTAGACCGGCAGTTAGCCTATTTCCGGCAGCCCAAGCCATACTTCGGAGGTATCGGGCGCGACTGGGCCAGTGGTTTTACGCCAACCCTGGAGGACTTTGGGCAGAACCTTAGTCGTCAAGTGGAAGCGCAGGGTGGAAGCGCACACTATGTGGCTCACAGTGATTTATTGGAAGGCATGGCCAGTAGCCTGAGTCGCAGTAACGGCGTGGCCCTGGTTGGAGCAGACGGAACCGGTAAGAGTACACTGGTATACGGCCTGGCGCAGCGATTACTGGAAGGTAGTGACACGCAACTCAAATACTACCAAGTGGTCAGCTTAAACGCCTCACTCATCCTCTCTTACAACGGAGCGCAGCTTGAAAAGCTGATGCTCACCCTATTTGGCGAAGCAGTCAGTGCCGGCAACATTATTTTATTCCTGGATGATGCCCAACTTTTCTTTAGCAGTGGTGTAGGTTCGTTCGATATGAGCCAGATACTACTACCGGTACTCAAAAACCGTAACATTAAAATTGTTGCAGCATTCGAACCCGCTGACTGGCAAGGATTACAAGCCAAGCAACCAGCACTTGCCAATAGTTTTGCCAGCATGACTATCAGTGAGCCTTCTGAACAGACTACGTATA
>JBGTMJ010000057.1:0-2235 GCA_041743655.1 Saccharimonadales bacterium (SeqCode)
ATGATAAGGGTATTAACGCTTTTGCGACAATGGGAGGCTTTGTCTATGTCAATGCTGGCTTGCTAGTAGCCGCAGATAATGAAGCGCAACTGGCGAGTGTGATAGCTCATGAAATTGGTCATATTACCAGTCGTCATGCAGTAGAGCAGATGCGTGAAACGGCGATCGCTGGTGGTGTTGCTACTGCTGCTGGCTTAGACCGTAATCGGGCAGTTGGGATTGGTGTGGAACTAGCGTTGCGCCGTCCCCATAGTCGTCGGGCTGAATTTGAAGCTGACCAAGAGGGACTAGAAATGATGAAACGATCTGGTTATGCTCAGTCTGCAACAGTTGCCTTCATGGAAAAATTACTTAAAGGAGGATCACCTCCGACATTTTTGAGTACCCACCCAGCAACGAGCGATCGCATTGCCCAACTCAAAAGTAAGATTAGTCCCCAGAATGCGAATGTAGGCGATGGACTGGATGGTGCAGCCTATAAAGCTAAAATTCGAGCTTTGGGACGAACCTAACGACGTTCCAATACCCGCGCGGGGTCAACCCGCGTCACAGCTTCTTCAAGGGGCAAGGTGCGTATCCGGTGTTCAAAGACATTGACTTGATATACCAGGTTATTAGTAACATCCAATCCTGTCAACCACCCACTTTTTGGGTGATAAGCACCAGTGTCAATATCGAGCCAGCCCTCTCCTTGAGCAAGTTTACCGGGAGTAACGCCTGGTAAAGTAAAGGTGATGCTATGACCAATAATGATTAGCTTATTGGCAAAGTAAGGCTGGGGTATACTGTGAAACTCGTTACGTACCCAGCAAAGCTGCTCGGCAGTTTGTTCTTCTACCGGAAGTCTGGGGTCAACACCAGCATGAGCTAGCCAAATATCACCCAAATCTAAGTGTGTAGGCAATTTTTGCATCCACTCTAAGTGTTCTTTAGGGATAGTAGCTTCTTTATAACTGTTTACGGTTGCATAGCCTCCATTGTAAAGCCAAGCTTGCTGCACTTCGCTAGAATTGCCGTTGCTGGCAAGCACGTTAAGTAGCATCTGCTCATGATTACCTAGTAGACATTGATAAGAACTTTGCTTAACAAAAGCAACAACTTGGGAGCTTTGCGGTCCTCGATCAATTAAGTCTCCCAGGAAATAAACTTGATCGTTTGCACTAGGGGCGATCGCCTCTAGTAAGGTCATCAGACCTTTATAGTGACCATGCACATCCCCGATAATAATGCGACGGTGGCTCGTTTTACTCGAATAAACCATTGGTTTAAGATACTAATTATTTATTTAGATATATTCTGTCTATGTTTATTATTAGAACTAACTGAAAAATCATTAGTTATATTACTTAAATTGTACCTATGCTTTAATGATTAAGTTTAAAGTTTTCTAGGTAATATCCCTGATAAATATATTTTTTATACTAAGAATATACTTGATATCTTAAATTTCACTTCTGGGGATTAGGTTGAACAAGTAATTGCAAACTTGAAAACATACTTATTTTGAATGTTTTGTGATCACGCAGCGGCTGAGAGAACTAGCAATTGAAGTAAAATCAGCGGCTAAATTTAGCCGCTGTGTTGCTCTTAAAACTTAGTATAATCACAAACTAACTTGCTGAAGCGCTGCTCACGATATGTTGCCAACCTACAATAGAGGCGGCTGGAACGAATAATCTAGGTACTGTTCTAACTGCTTAACCCACCGAGATACCCTCAGTATAGTGTTAAAGTAGCTAGCGTTCTAAAATTCTTAAGATGTTTAGAGGTATAACAAATCATTCTAGAGAGTGCTGCTATATTTTTAAGGCGGAAGGGAGCAATTGGGAAGAATAAATAATTTCTTTCCTATACTCCCCTACCGCCTCTACAGAACAATTTGAATGTATAGCGGTTGCCGTGTTGATTAGGGTAAGTTAGACACAGATGCCTATAACTAAATAATCCTCTGAATTATTAATGTTCTAATGTTTTTGACAACTGCTACATAACAGCTTAGAAAGCATCTTGTAACTCATAAAAGTCTGGGGAGACGTAATCCTTACGTAAAGGCCAACCCACCCAGTCTTCTGGCATCAAAATCCGCTTCAGATTCGGGTGTCCTTCATAGATAATGCCAAACATATCGTAAGACTCCCGCTCTTGCCAGTCTGCCGTCTTCCATATCCAGTATAAAGAAGGCACTCTAGGGTCTTCGCGTGGCAAGAATACCTTTAACCGCACTTCATCAGGTCG
>JBGTMJ010000058.1:0-46501 GCA_041743655.1 Saccharimonadales bacterium (SeqCode)
TGATTAAGTGTCTCTCAGCATCCGGCTTAATCTCAGCGACGTATGAGAAAGAACGAGTATAGGCAAGCGCCAGACCCTGGTCTCCATCTTCGTAGATACCGGACTGGATGCCTTGACTGTCAGTTTGTAGTACGCGCACAGCCCGGCCGTCATACGGCAAGCTGCGGATGATAACCCGGCTATACGGGGTATCAATTTCCTGAATCAACCCGCTTATCTGTAGCGATGGAGCTGAAAGGTAAAATATCAATAAAAAGCCAGCCATACCTGCACGAAGCCCAAGGTGTTTTCCTGAAGGCAGCAAGAAGCTTATAAACAGCAAAATCATAGCGAAGAGTATTAGTAAATGACGAGTTCCGATAAACCCGAATAGAACATAACCAGTTAAAAAAGTACCGGCTAGTGACCCTACAGTACCGGCAGCGTCAATGCGGGATAGTTTGCGGCCGCTGGTCGCTAATTCAGTAATATTAAGCCTGGCAAGATACGGCATAATGGCGCCCATAAGTATCGTTGGCAAAGCAAACAGGAAGCTACTTGCTAGGAAGGCTTGCATTTGCAGTGGCATGTCGGTCGCGCTGACCGAATGCAGCACCCCTTCTTTTACGATGTTTACGAGTGCAATAACTGCTGAAGCGGCTATTAGCAGCAATATAATATCTTCCGGCTTTTTGCGTGTATCGGCTAGTACTCCGCCCCAGCTATAGCCGATTGCCAGCGCTGCTAATATAACGCCAATGATACTTGTCCAAATGTAGATGGTTGACCCAAGGTAAGGCGCCACTATGCGAGCGGCGGTGAGTTCAAAGGCCAGTATTATTAAACCGACCGTAAAGGCCACGATCTCCAAACGAAAACTTGAAATGAATGAAAACGTTTTATGAATCAAACTGAACTAATAATATCAAAAACTCACCTGTACAGCACCATTCCTAGTTATAACCACCCTATTGCCACATTAGCGATAGCGGTCACGGCAACAATCGCCCATACAATATTTAAGACTACGGGCTGAGTATCCCTTTTTGATGCAGCTTCATACATTATTGCGAGTGCTCCGCTCAAGTTAAGTAATTGGTAGGTAATTGTTTGTGATTCTAATATAGAAAAACTGTTTAACGCGTAAGCGACAACTATTGCTAATACGCCATACTACCCAACAATCTCTGTTATTTTTTTCTTCATATGTGTAGTCTAGGAAAGATTGCTATTGCGGCAAGCTAACCACTACAATAGACGATGTCCATGCAAGAGAGAATGTCCAGTTTAATTTTTGGCAGCATTTTCCCGGAGAAGAGTACATCACAGGATTTGCTTTTCCTAAAACTCATAGTGGCGGCTATTATTGCGTTGTTTGTTGGCTACTTCCTTAATAAGCTTATTGAACGTGCTGTACCCTATCTTGCCAAAAGGTTCACCCCTCGCGAGCATACTAAGAAAGCCAGCGAGCATGCGCTGGATACTCGCCGTACGGAAACGCTGCTAGGGGTAGCGACCGCACTAAGCCGCGTGCTGGTAATGTCCGCATGTTTGTATATCGCCTGGCGCATCGTTAATCCTACTGCTACGCCCATAGCACTGATTGGAGCCAGTACTTTCTTCATAGTGCTCGGTGCTGCTACTATCGGACCATTACTGCGTGATCTGACCAACGGTACACTAATGATTGTTGAGAAATGGTACAACGTAGGCGACCATGTGGTAGTTGACCCGTTCTGGGAGTTGAGCGGCGTGGTTGAACAGGTGAATCTGAGATCGACTAAACTGAGGACGTTATCAGGTGAAGTTGTTTGGATCCATAACCAATTCATACAGGCAGTCAGAGTAAGCCCTTACGGTGTTCGCACGCTCGCAATCGATACTTTTGTGAACGATCTGAAAAATGGCCGGGAACTCATAAACGAGGTGTTGAAGACAATGCCGATCGGACCGACGATGATTAATGAGAAGATGTCGATTATCGAAGAGGAAAAGCTCGGCAATGTATGGCGTATTACCGCGAAAGGACAAACCACATTGGGCAGGGAGTGGCTGATTGAGGACTTTTTAGTCAAAGCCCTGAAGCAGATTGACAAAGACAACGAGCTTATAGTCCACGGACCGATTGTACGTTACACCGACAGTAAGGCTGAAAAACGATTTGCAATGTCTTTGGGTGAAAACAGAAATTAAAATCTATATTTGGCACGGTACCATTGCATAAGTTAGAGCTGCCTTAACTAACTGCGCATCAGTGTAAAGCTAATTAAAAGAAATGGGCTGGTGTTTTTTATCTATCATGAAATGCTTTACACTTCCTCCACAATACTTTTCAACGAGGTCGCCTAACTCTTTCTGTGCAATCAATAGTTCACCGTCAGTCACGGGATTTAGCGCCTCTAGGATCAGCATACAGTTCTTGGTGTCATCGGTCAGGATGGTGCGGACTACTTCGCGCCAGTTCCAACGACGGCAAATAGTACCAGCGTCGTCCTTATAGATAACTTCACCTTCGGCTGGAGCCTGCACTTCATTTTTGCCAAGTACAGTTACCGGCTTCTCGTCAGCAGTTGCGTAAGTGAGCTGTAAATCACCCTGCATTTTATCAGTATCCTCGCCACCAGCAGGCAGCATATATTTGAGCGAAATATAGTTGTAAATATCTACCAGCGGACTAATGCGATTGGGCTGTCCGCGCATAATACGCTTGTATAAACTTTCAATCGAACTGGGATAGTCCTTGGCTTTTACGCCAAAGGTGCGATATGCTTCGCGCCACGCGGCAATCTTCGGAAGCTGCGAGATTGTTTTATTACCGTACTCTTCTCGCAAACTGGTGATTAGCTCGCCTATCTCCGATTCGAAGGCTGCAATATCGGCACGATTGTCAGTGCCTTTTACGACAGTGACTGCGATGCGCGGGTTATCAAAAGCAGTGAAAAGCTGGGGGTTTACGGTAAGTTTCATCTGTGTATTATAACAACTAAAGACCTCTGTCACGAGGTCTTTAGTATAAGCGAGATGATGCAGCGTTCTGCGCGAGGCTAGAACCAATCTTTGGAGCGAGAGTGCTCTTTAATAATCTTATTTCACTATAACGGCCGCGTCTTTTGGCTGACGACCCATTAGGCTTAAAAGCTTATCTTCTGGTGAAGCATCATCACTCACTTTGATTTCAGGCGGGAAAATACCAGCTTCACGGAGGTAGTCTGCATATGAAACTGCGATGCTCCACAAGCCTTTCACGGCATCTTCAGGTAGACTTACGTCTACACCGATAAGCATGCCGATATCATATGCTGAAGTACTACGCTGGATAGAGATATCGGTCAAATAGCCACTGGCCGGAAAGTCACCGTATGAAATATGTACTATTTGTTCAAGATCAGCATGTGATTTAACTGCTTCATTAGCAACGTGGCTAAGCCTTTCGTAATTACCTACAAGGTCATCTTTAAGCAGGTCTTCATTAAACTCTTTGTTAATTGCAAGCCCGATTTCTCCGTGTAAGACCTTTGGTACGCACAGGTTTTCATACGCGAGTATGTTAATTGTTGTCTTAAGTACTTGGCCGTCACTGTAGCGCATGTGCGCGGGCACCTTCATTTCAAATTGTTCCGGAGTTATTTGCTTTATAACGTCGGTTAGCGCCTGATTGGTAGCAATGAAAAGTTTTTTGATATCCATTATTGTTACTATAGCAGACTGTGTGGCCTCATAAAGAAGCCTTTTTAAGTATAAACAAATTGGTACAGCATAGTATACGAAGCTAGAACAATCCTCTACTTTAGTTAAGCTATTAAATATTGACAGCAGTGATACACTTTTGATACAGTACATACATGGCAACTACAAAAAGCAGACTCAATATTACCCTTACGGCAGATGCAAAGCGGGCTATTGCTAAGCTCGCACAGCGTGATGAAGTACCTGATGCTACGCTTGCTGCTCGCTTGATCGAGACCGCGCTTGAATTAGAAGAAGACACAGCGTGGGATGTTCTTGCAACCGAACGCGATCAAAACCACGCTACTTTTGTTCCCCACGATAAAGCCTGGAAATAATGAATTTTGAAATAATTTATCACGAACACGTGATAAACGAGGACATACCTAAACTGTCTTCTGTTTGGAAAGATAGAATCCGTAAAGCGATTGAAGAACGTTTCGTCTCGCGACCTGAATTTTATGGCAAGCCTCTCCGGAAATCCTTAAAAGGCTACCGTAAATTACGAGTTGGAGATTACAGGATAATTTTTAGAATCGAAGATAAGACAGTCAAAATATTCCTGATCGCTCATCGTTCGGTTGTCTACACTAAAATTAATAAACATATGAAATAATTTCGATGTTATACAGAAATGGTACGCCCGGCAGGATTCGAACCTGCGACCTTCTGGTTCGAAGCCAGACACTCTAATCCACTGAGCTACGGGCGCGTAAGTATTTGTAGTATACCATTGTATCTCTTACTAGCAGATAGATTAGAACCACCTAGCGTTTAAGCCCGCACCAGGTAATCTCAGTACTCCTTTTCTACTGATTGCCCGTTACGAACAAGGTTAGAAGCCTTTTCATGGGTCGATTATATCATCATGAGAGCAAGGAAGGAGTATGTCCTGTTGCTAGACACGTCAACAAAAAATGATTTATGTTGCCCCTGGCCCATTAACAATCTCTGAATAACCTGCTCATAAGCAACAGTGCTAATACCGCCTAGGTAATAGTACTGTAAGATGTTACAATAGATATGCAAGTTACTCTCACTTTACCCGTTATATGCTGCTGCATGCACTCTATCTCGGTTACGGCGAAGACAATACCTCGCGCTCAATCAAGTCATAGAAAGGCAACATATCAATGGCAACAAAACTATACGTAGGTAGATTATCCTACAACACGGCTGACGATGCCCTAAAGACTCT
Organism: Saccharimonadales bacterium (SeqCode); assembly: GCA_041743655.1. GTDB lineage: Bacteria > Patescibacteriota > Saccharimonadia > Saccharimonadales > UBA4665 > JARIHD01. The sequence continues at coordinate 4,904 of JBGTMJ010000058.1, forward strand.
CTTTGCACAGCATGGCACCGTTGTAAGTGCACAGGTCATTACAGACCGCGCTTCAGGCCAATCCAAAGGTTTCGGCTTTGTAGAAATGGAAAATGACACCGAAGCTCAAGCCGCTATTAAAGCACTCGATGGTCAAGAAGTCGATGGTCGCACTATTGTAGTCAATGTAGCACGGCCACCCGAAGAGCATACTCGCAGTGGTGGCGCCGATTTCCGCGGCGGTTTCCAAAGACGCTAGATAGGAGTGCGCTATTTCTACCGATATAAAAGTTGGGACAGCCGAACTATTGTTCGTTCGTGCAGAACGAATGGGGTTACAGCCGGCATGGTTAGTGCCAGGTAGCTTGTTCGTTATAGCTACAGTTACCGGTGAAAAATATATCAATTATGCGAGCAGCACGCTAAATTCACATAACAGCGTAAGACTGGCGAAGAATAAATATCATACACGAGTTATCATAGGCCGCCATGGCCTACCGAATATCCCTTATGCACGCTCCAATAACTTATCGGAAGTCTTAACTTTTCTGGCCACACATGGCAAGATCATAGCTAAGCCATTATGTGGGTCAGGTTCACAGGATGTACATATAGTGAGCAATGCTAGCCAGCTTGCCACTCTAGACATCGAGAAATACATTTTTGAAAAGTATATACTTGGCACTGAAATGCGCTACCTCGTTCTTAACGGTGATGTTATAGCTGTATACCAAAGCGAGTATGGCATGTCCGTAGAGGTAACACGGCCTTTGCAGTGTATTTCTCACCCGCCGGCTTCATGGAATTCTCAGCTTATGACAATATCTTTAGAGGTTGCTCGCATTTTTAGTCTGCAATTTGCCGCAGTAGACTACATGATTGACACCAGCGGCCACGCATACATACTAGAAGTAAATACCATGCCTGATCTTAAGTGGTTTCACGCACCGTCAAAAGGTCCGTCAGTAGATGTTGCCCAGTTATTTCTTGCAGCCATGGTAAGCGATTTACAGACAACCTAACTAATAAAAGAAGGAAACGTTAGTTTATGAAGCACTACATTACTCACACTAGCAATGGCACTGATGTATACGTAAACCTGATAGGTTCAGCAGCCGCGGAACGTATCTCTCGCAGCCCTTATTTATTGGTTTTGGTGAAAGAACTGCTATCTGGGAAAAGTATTGCTGGCACAACATACAGCATGGAATGGGACATGGGGCGTACAATTGGTAACTCCTATGTGGTAGAGACTGATGCCAAAGATACTATTGTGTACGCACAACGTCTTCGCGACAACGTCTACACTCGTTTTGCAAAAAACGCCAGGCCTAAACCCACACAGTACTTAACGGTAATACTTAAAAAGGATGACGAGGGACGCTATGAGCTTGTGAATACCTGGGTAGGGCGCTTAAGCCCGCCTCGCCCCGGTAGTGATGACGAAACAAAAGATAGCCGACCTTATTGGGACACCCATGCGTTTGTATATGAAGACGAGCCCTTGCAACATCGTACTGTCACGAAGGAATGCCCCTATTAGCCGTCAAGGATTCCTGTTAGTACAAGGCTATAAAGACAACAGCCATACTATAGTGGCTTAGGCCGGACTTGCTTCGTGGAAGCGTTACTGTTTAGTTGCTTTACTGCTAAATCAGTAGCCGTAACCACGGCTAGGGTCAGGTGTGGCACCACCGTCACTGCCACCACTCATAAAGAAGTAATAGATCAGACCATATACAACTATTGCCACAAGAATGTATATAACGACCCACTGTCGCACAGAACGTTTACCGTAACCTTTTGATGGTTTTTTTGATGGTTCAGAGTCTTCAGATGCCATAGATCTAATCCTTGATTACTTGGTTATAGTATACACGTATAGTGAATATACGCGTATAGCCCGCTTAGCGGTGAAGCGCCTGGTCAATTGCAGCATTTAGTACCGGAGTCCAAAGCTCATAACCGCTCGCGTTTGGGTGGAAGTTATCAGATGCAAATAGTTCAGGATGGGCACGGAATGCAGGGCCAGTGCGTTCAGCAATTGGTGCAAAAGTAGCTTTCTGGTCATAGGCAAGCTGTGTAATCATCGCGTTTATAGCATTTGTACGAATACCGGCTATCAGGCGCAAAGGTTGTGGAATACGTGGAATGGCTCCCATATCCGGTGAGCCAGTTAGAATGATCCGCACATCGCTATTAGCTTGGCGCAATTGCTGAACGGTAGCGGTCAGCGAGCTGCGTACAGAATCAATAGCTGTCACGTGTGTGACATCGTTAGCAGCCACAGCTATCAACACCACGTCCGGTTTGTAAGCACCGGCTTTACCAGCCTGATCGCTGACAACGTCTTGAGCGCGAGCCCCAGACACTGCAAAATTAACCCAAGTCACACGATACCTGTTTGCAAGATGGTGAGCGGTTGCCACCGCATATCCCTGGTTGTAGGTAGCCCCTTGGGCTATTGCCGTGCTGTCTCCTAGAATTGCATACGTGAGTCTCGTTCCGCTACCAATTGTCTGCGGGCTATGGGCGATGTTTGGTTGCGCTACGGGCGAGCCGTTCCACTTAAGCCATGCATACTCCACGGCTATACCTATACCCAGTAAGACAACAATAAATCCTATTATCATACGCTTCTTATGGACAAACAAATATTTACGCACTTGAGCTTAATAATACACCTTTTTAGCCAGCCTGCTGCTTAACATGGTGGCCTTCACCGCGTATTTCGCCAACCAGTTCTTCCAGTACGTCTTCAAGTGTTATAACACCAAGTATCCTGCCACGTCCATTAACAACCTGAGCCAAATGTGAGCCAGAGCGCTGCATAGTAGTCAGGGCTATGCGCAGTGAATTGTTAGCCTTAACGATACTTAAGGCTCGTAATTCTCTGGCAGGGATAGCCCTGTCGCGCTCATCTCTATTAGCAGCAAGTACGTCTTTTACGTGTACATATCCGTGTAGCTCACCCCGTGCATTCTTAATGGGAAACCGTGAGTACCCTGTTTCAACTGCCAAGCGCTCAATATTTGCTGGTGTTGCTTCCTTTGCCAACACAACCACGACACTATCAAGCGGCAAAAGCACTGCACGCACACTGCGTTCGTCAAAGCGTAAAGCGCCACTTAGCAGCACGCCCTCATCCTCGCTGATAAGCCCTTCTCTGCGTGACTCTTCTACGAAGCCAGCTACTTCATCAGAAGTAAAGGTACTGGCTACTTCACCTTTAGGTTCTATATTAAATAGTCTAAGGCTACGGTTGGCGATATAGTTTAAAGCTGTCACAACAGGATGCAGTATACGCACGATGACTACGAGTAATGGCGTCAACACCAAAGCAGTACGGTCCGGGTGGGTAAGTGCCAGGTTCTTAGGGACCATCTCTCCAATCACCACGTGGAAGTAGACCATAACCGTGAGGGCAACCGCAAACGAAACAGGATGCAATAGGTATTCAGGTATACCAGCTTGATGGAATGGTCCTTCTAGCAAGTGGGCAATAACCGGCTCACCGACCGCACCAAGCCCTAACGAACAGAGGGTAATACCTAGCTGTGCCCCTGCCAGCATTAACGAAACTTTCTCCATGGCCCCAAGTGTTATGCGTGCCGCCTTCGAACCGCTACGGGCCCGCAGCTCAATAGAGCTACGTCTGGCAGTTATGAGTCCGAATTCCGCACCCACAAAGAAAGCATTGCCCAACAATAAGAACAGGGCAAGAGCCAATGCAACTTCAACATTCATGCTGCACCCTCCGCGTAATTTCCGTTATCTTCTTCACGGTCCCGAAGTTCCATGCGGATTCGGTCCACACGCCAACCGTCCATACGCTCTACTGTCAGAATAGCCAGGTGTTTTTTACGCTCACGATTGGTTACAGGCAGATTGACAGCATCGCCAACAATTGGCATGCGTTCCAACCTGTCCGCAATCAAGCCGCCCACCGTTTCAAACTCATCATCTTCAGGTAACAATATCTCTAGCCGTTGTGCAATCTCATCGGGTCGTAACAAGCCTGACAGTACCCACACGTTAGCCTCCCGTTTGCGTATGCTTGGCCCACCGCGATCGTGTTCGTCCTGCACTTCACCCACCAGTTCTTCAAGTAAATCTTCTATAGTCACCAAGCCATCGACACCACCAAATTCGTCAACCACGACAGCCATATGGGAGCCACCTTTGCGGAGTATATCAAGTAAGGATTCAAGCTGGATGCTTGACGGAACGATAAATGGTTGGCGCATAATTTGCTTTACTTGTACTTTTTCACGCTCTGCATGTGGTACTGCTACTGCTTGTTTGATGTGTACTACACCCACGATATCATCGGGATTCTTGCCGCTTACCGGAAATCGGGAAAGCCCGGTACTGCGCGCCAATGCCATGACATCTGCAGCAGACTGATCCGCCATAACGGTGCGCATACGTATACGGGGCGTCATAACATCAAGAGCGGTCAGGTCGCCAAAAGTCAGTGAACGCTCTAGCATAATGGCCATTTCCCGGGGCAACGTGCCTTTATCAGCCGAACGGCGCACAAGCGAAGCTAACTCATCTGCCGACCGCGCAGAAGCCAGCTCTTCCTGCGGCTCGACACCCATACGGCGCAGTAAATAGTTCGCGCTGCCGTTTAAGAAGCGGATTGGGTATTTCATGGCTGCGCTGAATGACCGCTGCATGCCCTGCACAGTTTTAGCTGTCGCAAGCGGCCGGGCAATTGCCAGGTTCTTAGGCACCAATTCACCAAACAACATGGTAATAACCGCAGCTAAGAGCACGCCGAGTACAATTGCCACGCCAGGTACTGCCAATTCAGGTACGCCCACCAGTTGTAGCGGCCGACGAATCAGTGAGGCTATCGCTGGCTCAGCCAGGAGACCAATCGATAGATTGGTGATCGTAATACCCACCTGTGCCCCTGAGAGTTGAGTGGATAGTGTCTTAAGAGCCTGGACAACACCCTGAGCCCGCTTGTCTCCTTTGGCGGCCAGGCGTTCAACCGAAGATCGATTGACGGTTATAAAAGAGAACTCAGCCGCCACAAACACCCCGCATGCCAACACAAGCAGCAAGGCTATGCACAGTAACAATATAGTCATATGCAACCTACGCTACGCAATTACGAGCAACCATGTCAGCAAACCAAAGAGTGTTCAAGGATGTGTGTACGATTAAAACCATATACTTTTCAGAGAAATTATACCTCAGGGCTACTCTAAAAAGCAAACGCTTGTCAAGGTTCAACACGTCGAGGACACTTCTGTCTCTAGTTTGGCTTGATGGGGCCGGTAGTCGTGGTATTTGTGTAACCGGCTATCGATGAGCAGTTGCTGGTTGTGTTTGTCGAGTGTGACACCACCGCGCTGTATATACTCTCGCTAAGACTTCCGCCCAATGTATGAAGGCGGATTCCAGGCCACGATTCGCGTGATGCAAGAGTGGCTTAACCAGAAAAGGCTAGAGTATTAGCGGTATTCCGGGTTCTCGAAGTCAAAGCGGCTGCCTGCATCCCACTCACTGCGTTGATTACCGTATGCGGGCAAGCCGCCAGCTTTCTTAAGCATCTGCGCCAAATGCATCAGATTCCAAGTCATAAAAGTGGCATTGCGGTTAGTGAAGTCATTTTCGGGGCCGCCAGAACCCTTATCGAGATAACTAGGGCCGGGGCCTACTTCGCCGATCCAACCGGCATCAGCTTGTGGCGGGATAACACAGCCGAGGTGCTGCAAACTATACAGAACGTTGGATGAACAGTGCTTAATGCCGTCTTCATTGCCAGTGATGATGCAGCCCCCAACTTTGCCGTAATAAGCATACTGTCCTTGCCCATTGAGTTCGCTTGAACAAGCGTATAACCGCTCAATAATCTTCTTGGTCTGCGAACTATTGTCGCCCAGCCAGATTGGCCCGGCGATCACTAAAATGTCCGCAGCCTTAACTTTTTTATATAACTCGGGCCACTCATCAGTTTCCCAACCATATTTACGCATGTCAGGATACACGCCAGTAGCGATGTCGTGATCAATCGGTCGAATTACTTCGACTTCCACACCATGCTTCTGCATGATTTTCTGACTGACAGTAATCAAGCCTTCGGTGTTACTCACCTCGGGAGATTTTTTGAGTGTACAATTAAAAAACAGCGCTTTCAAATTAGAAAAATCCCATTCCATACACTCTCCTTATCTTTGTATGATACCAGACGCAGCTACAAAATGTTGTAGCGCTAAACGTTTACATTGCCATCTGTGGATTGTTTCAGCACGGTGTTATAACCCGAGTGCTCTTTTAAACTTGCCCTGGTCAAAGCCAGCTATTTTAGTTTCAACCCCTTGATCATCCTTAACGATACTGAAGGGCACGCCGATCATGCCGTCATTGACGCTCATGAATTCTGCCATAATGACCGGATCCTCATCAGTAATCTTTTTGGTGTAGGCGATACCTTGCTTTTCAAGCCACCCAGTCAGGGCGTGGCAAGCGCTGCAGGTTGAGGTAGAATAGATGATAGTTTGTATGATAATCCTTTCTTTAGGTTAGCTCCCAAAGGTGAAGACGTTTAGTTCGACACCTTCTGGAACGGTTAGCTCAATAATGATACCACTGGTAAACTTCGGAAAAGAAGCCAAACGGTAAAGCTTTGCTTCACTCATTAGTACCCGGCTGTCTTTGACATCAGCTCCGGCTGAGTCAGTACTGCTTATCGGCTGTCCATCCAGACGCAAGGTGATACCGCGCTGGTTAGAAGATCCACCAACGATATACACGTTCTTAGCCGCAACCTGGAATCGTAGCGTGCTATTACCCCGGGCAATAATCTTTTCGCCGCGCACCTCCCATGTGCCCCCAAGGGCCCACTGATTTTTTGCTAATGCGTTCGGGAGTGTAAACGTCTGTACTGGTGCAGCTGCCAGCGCCGGACTGCCTGCATAATTGCTGGCACGTTGGCTACCGAGGTATGTTTCAGGCGTTTGCTGCTGGTTTACTGGCATATCATCGCTGTTGTCTATAGCCCTGGTATCGAGCCGGACACCATTTTCAATCAATAACTGCCTGATTGCTTCTTCCGACTCTTTATATTTGCCTTCGCCTTCATGTATCCGGCGCACTTTCCCGTCCGCATCAATTAAGTAGCTCGATGGCCATGACCGGTTATTGTAAGCATTCCACGTCGAGAAGTCGTTATCAAGGGTTACCGGATAGCTCAGACGCTGGTCTTTCACACCTTTCTGCACGTTTGCGAGCAATTTCTCAAATGCGAACTCTGGTGCATGAACCCCGATCACCACGAAGCCGTCGTTCTTATACGTCTGGTACCATTTTTCAATATAGGGATTATTGCGTATACAGTTGATACACGAGTATGTCCAGAAATCAACCAGTACAATCTTGCCTTTCAGTTCTTCAATGGTCAGTGGCCTGCTGTTAATCCAGTCCTGAAGGCCGACTAGCTCCGGCGCATCATATGGTTTTACATTGAACAGTTTGCTTTCATCAATTTCGTTGCCGGACTTAGGCAGGAACTGTGAGCTCAAAGCGTCAAAGTTAAATGGCGTATGTTGGGAGACCCAGGTTTGAAAACGCTTGTCATAACCCGTAGCTATCAGAAGCCCAACAACAATAAATAATATTGCTATGGTGCGCTGGAACCAGCCTTTAGGGTTGCTGGCAAATTTAATCTTTCCAATAAAGCTTTGCCCATAGTAGCCAATGAGCAGCAGTACCAGACTCAGCCCTAGCACGTAGGCAATTATATAACCGAAAGCCTGCACGAAATTGACTGGCAAGACAGTTGCTAGAATATAGGCGTATACCGGGCTGCAGCTGGAAAATACTGGCCCTAGGGCAGCACCAGTGATAATCGGACCGGCCAGACTACTCTTATTCCTGTAGCCTTTGCCCAATAAACCTTGGGCACGCTGTTCAATACCGAGGCGGGCAATTATCTGGGCATATACGGTGGGGAAGAGTGTCAGAAGCCCGAGCATTATAATGATCCCGCCGGAGAAATACGTTATCGATTGTGGTGGTATATTGACTAACAAACTGGTCGCTTTAAGAAGCAGGGTAAAGACAACGAGGGAGACTGCCAAAGACATGGCAATGACAACCGGACGCTTCTTGTCCTTTGTATCACCCGTGACGGAACCACCGATAATAATCGGCAGTAAAGGTAGGACACAAGGTGCCAGCACAGTGAGCATACCAGCTAAAAAGGCACCAAACAGCAGAAACATGTCTCTACCTCGCTTCTTAAAATTATCTTGTTAAACTCAAAACTCCCGCGCCCTCACACAGTTAAGCGCGGGAGTCTCCATCTAAGTAGAGAAAGCCTACTCAGGCATTAGCACACTGTCAATAACATGTGTCACGCCATTGCTTGAGATAATGTCTGCAGTCTCAATGCCCACAACACTACCTTTTGCATCTTTGATTTTAACTGCGTTGTCCTGGTTAATAGGAGTCAACACTGCACCTTGTACGGTTGTAAGGGTCTCACCCTTTTGTGCCATGACTTTTAAGTCAGCGCTTGTGTATGTACCGGCCACAACGTGGTAGGTCAGAATACTAACGAGAGTGCTTTTGTTTTCGGGCTTCAACAATGTGTCGACTGTGCCAGTAGGCAACTCTTCAAACGCACCGTTGTTTGGCCCAAAAACGGTAAACGGGCCTTCACCTTTTAATGTTTCGACTAGACCAGCAGCCTTAACAGCAGCCACTACCGTACTAACATTAGCGGCGTTAGCGGCATTGTCTACAATGTCTAGCGTTCGAACCATTTTTGCGCCACCGACAGTTACGCCATCACTGGACTCATCTTTTGTCATGCTCGTTTCAGTTTTCGACGAACTATCTCGCTTATCATCTTTGTTATTACCCATCGCGTAGCCAACCATACCGCCCACCAGCAAGGCAACGACGGCGGTGACTACGATAGCCATCATTTTATTATTACCTGTATTCTCCATATAACCTCCTGAGCTATATTTAAGTAGTGAAAGGTGTTACAATTTATTTACTTTATTAAGTAAACATAAATTGATAGTATTACCTTTTGTATGGACAAGTCAATAAAAAATTTACTAAACGGCGGTGACCTGAGCGATATTACTACTTACCAAGCTGGTGCAGCCCAAGCCGCGGTTCATCGTTCGCTGCAGAAACACTGCGACGAGATACTCATGCCGTATGGTATTAGTAAGATGCAATGGCTCGTTATTGGTACCGTGCTCGACGAAAGAATCACGGGCATACGCATAACCGACCTTGCGCGTAAGCTTGGTACGACTCTTCCTTATATGACCAATACACTGAATATTCTCGAAGCGAAGGGATTCCTTTCAAGGATTGGTAATGGGAACGATAACAGATCGAAGCTCGTTAGTATCAATAGTGGCTTTGTTCCAAAATGCGCAGAAATAGAACGCACTTTACGCCAGAAGTTACGTGAGTCTGTTTACGCGCGAGTTACCCCGGCTGATTTCCGTGCTTATATGAAAGTTCTCTACCAACTTGCCGAGATTGACCGTTAAATTGCCGTACAGTGTCTTAATGCGCCAGATCACGAAGTCATAGCTACCATCTTGCCAACGTGCTGCTAAGGCCAGTTGGCCTAAGTTACACTTCTATTGTTCTCTCTGGTATATCAAAAGGCTCAGAGCTGCGCCTCTGGCGCCTGAACGTGACGACGCTTTTCCTGTAGGATCGCTCAACAAGTGCTGAATCCTGACCACGTGTAGGCTATGGTTGCTTTTTACGTGCTGCGTCGGCAAGAGCCAACATTAGTTGGTCTGCTAGGTCGGATGGAGTAATATTCGGTTCTGCCCTTTGAAATAGGTCAAATAGGTCAAACCACCGGTATATCTTATCGGGTTTCGGATCCCTTGCCGGGGCATGTGAGACTTTAAAAGCTACTGGATCGTCCTGGGGGTCGGCATGCTGAATCAAAAAGCCATAACGTTTTCCCACATTTCTTCCCGCATACAGCTTGCCAGGACTCACAATAACAGCTGCGCCACTTTCGTAATCACCAATAATGCGGCAGTTGACCCTGTCACCAAGCCTTACCACACCGGCAATTCCCGACAGAAGGCAGACACCTTTGACGGTTCCGTCCCAGCGGTGACCGGCCTTGCTATCATCTTCTATCGGCTCAACAAGCTTAGAAATTATATCCGCGACCTCCTGATAGGTATCAGGGAACTGCGTGTTCCGCAACTGCTCTTTCATAGTCAAACATTTTAAAGATAGACGACCATACTGCACATACGGTTCACCGTCGTTACTTATGAGATTCCTAGCTTCTATTTCATCGACAGGGCCTTCGGACCCAGCAGAATTCATGTGATAGTTATCGGGCGTCATTGGTTGAGACCACCATTAACTATACCTTGCCTGATAAGGATTTTTTCGGCGTTAACCTAACATCTCCCCAGATTTCTCTTGCCTCAAGCAGTAACTCATCGATAGTCATATATTTAGCATAGCACTATTGATACCTATGTTTGACTCGCCATTACGAGGTTAGAACTCTATTACAACTAGTTCATTAAAACCGGTGTTTTCGTCCATCTCTCTTTTGAACTCGACCGTTTCTTCAACTCCAATAACAATTTCAGCCGTTGGGTGAATCACCGTCCCTTCTTTAAGATGGCCTCCTTGGACCACCCCGTCTTTACTAGAAAATGCCATGTGTAAGTGCACGCCGCCTATCGAGACCGTTCCAACCAGAGAAACAATTTCAAAATCTTCTTTTAGGGCCCGTATGTCCTGGGAATCTGGTTGCGCACCAGCCATTCTTACTGTTGCTTGTTCGAGACCACCGACGCAGGTGATTATAAAACCAGCTTTAATGGCATGCTTGTGTGCCACTTTTTCAATAGAACCTTTAAGGTCGCTACCTGGCTTAAGACGAAAGGTTATTGTTCTCATGGTTTTATGATACCAAAAGGAAAAGACTATTTTGCACAAACGTAACAGGTTTTAGCGGTTGAGATTTACTCGTTATTGCCTACTGTAACAGATTGAAGTGAGACCCTGCCACATTTCTTAAACTGTTCTGCTTGCTCAGTATCCAGAAATGATAGGTCGGTTTCATTCATACCAGGAATATACGGTAGTCTGACTATCACTGGTCTTAGGTTCAAGTCGCGTTCTGCTTTCTCAAATGCCGGATGTACAACACTGTTTCTAAATGCCGTCAGGTCACCACTATTTGCGTCCGGGCCACCGTTAAAGTCTTCATACATAGCGCAAAAAGCAGTAGTTAAAGCCATGATTGCTGGATAGTAGTACGGGGCAAGATTGCCTTGCACATAACCAAACCTACGTGCCTGGAATTTATACCAGCCACCCATATCAAACTCATTCATAACGAGTTCGGACAATCCATCTCTCGCTAACACAACTTCACGTATATTTTGGTGATATTTACTTGATGACCAGCCATACACCGTTTCAAGTTCACCAATACCACCTTGACGCTTTTCTGGCTCAACTACCCATGACCTTGTTCTCTGACCTTTCTGCCAACGAATAGGGGGACGTATGGTTTCAACCTTTTCGGGATTGCGAATAGTAAAACGATCAGCCTTATATGAAGCCCAGTATGGTTCAAAGCCAGCTAGCTGCGCCAATTCGGCAAATATTCTGTCTTCGCCAGTTGCGCGTGCGACATAACGGGGGAGAATGGCTACTGGCTTTTTTAACTCCAGGCAGTCACTTGGTAGTAGACCGCCTAAGTATCCAGTGACCCGATTCATTAGGGCAGGGTCTTGCCTGCGTTGTTCTATAACTTTGACCGCCTCTGCTGGCGATGTATAAATATTGCTCATCATTACTTTTCTTTCAATGCAATACATTAATAACAAATAAAAACGCCAGCTTCGTGCTGGCATCCTATCTTTATCACAAGATAATGTAACTACCCAGCACTGACTGGCGGTATATGCAGGTGATGGCTTTTAATCTGGCTTAAAGCAGTATTATAGCCACCGCAACCGTTTTGTGCCCAATCACTAATACGCGCAACCGTCCGGCTGCTCAGTTTTGTTTTCTTAATAATTTCGCCGTACTTTAATCCAGACTGCAGCATGCGGGCGGCTTCTAGGCGCGAGCTGATCTCGGCAATTTCCTTCTCTGTCATAACATCACGCAGGAAGTTCTGCATATCCTGCATTGAGTTAATAGTAACCAGTGCCTCAGCTAACTGCTGTGCTGTTCCGCTTCTCCATATTCCAGCCCTATCTTCAGACATATCGTACACTTTACCAAAGTAAAGCAATTTTGTTAATAGTCAGTTTTAATTTTGTAATAATATCAGAACCACCCTATTGCCACATTAGCGATAGCGGTCACGGCAACAATCGCCCATACAATATTTAAGACTACGGGCTGAGTATCCCTTTTTGATGCAGCTTCATACATTATTGCGAGTGCTCCGCTCAAGTTAAGTAATTAGAACTATATTGTTATAATCAGCCCATGCATAGACCTCAAAATGTACTTGTAGATACACTGAAAAAGGCAGCCAATAAAGTTAATGTCGGAGGTTTTTATTACCACTACAAAAAACCAAACGATACATACAAGGTACTCAATCTGGCAGTTACGGAGTGGGATGATAAGGTTTGTGTGATTTATGAAGCACAATATGGTGAGAAGCTAATTTTTGTGAGACCGCTTGAGAGCTGGTTGGACGAAGTTGAGTGGAAAAATAAAACAGTACAACGATTTACATTAGTGAAATAAAAAACTCGGTTAAGCAGTATTGAGGTACGTCATTACCGACGAAGCTAGAACCTTAAGAAGCTTACCTAGCAATTGTATATCAATTAGTTAATTTATATGTTCTAATAAACGGATGCGTAAAATTTCCGAGTATCTGAGTGGTCTGGGCATAAAACAACTGGGAGAAGGTTCTTCATCCAGAGAAGAACGACAGTATTTAATGACCTTAGTGAGACGTATAGGTGCAACGCTCATTGGTGAGGTTGGTTTTAACATCGGGTTGTCTAGCCATACCTTTTTAAAATCCAGCCCTAAAACCCATGTTGTATCTTAGGCCATTACAATAAATAGTATCTTGGATCATAAAGTTGGAACATCCTCACTAAGCCAGACAAACGAATAGCAGGAGTATAAAAGCCGTAACTGAGGCGATAGTGCGAACTAAGTTCCAATAGTTCCAAGGCCGTTCGAAATCAATCCTGGCTGCCGCTCTTTCCACCTCTGAAGCCGCCTCTATATTGAGCTTGGCTAGTTTCTCATTTCTAGGAACATTTGCAACTACTGTAATACCGAAACTTCCTAAAATATAAATTACGCATGCGGCCAGCAGAAGTATAAACTTAACTGATCCTATATCTTCTATATGAATAATTACTGCTATTACTAGGAATATAGGCGCGCCGAAGAAACTTAAGAAAAAAACAGGGTTCTGAATAGCTACATTTATTGACTGCATAGCGGCAAGGTAATCAGCGTCTTTCAAACGAGCCAGACCACGATTTACGGAAATGGTGTAGGCGTAAAAAAGTCCCGCCATTAAACCAGTAGTTGTTGTTGCCAACAGCAGGATAACAGTCCTTAGATTCATTGATAGTATATTCCCTGGTTGAAACCCATTACTTTATGATACCAAGCAATAAAAGGTTACTCTACATATAGTTTAGTTAAACTGGTTTTTGAATACGTGAAGAGGGGACATTAGAGAAAGTATATGGACAATGACAATCAAGCAAATGTTTTGAAAATACACTTCGAGTCAAAAGACAGTTTGCCCATTACGGCCGATCTTTACGAAATTGACAATCCTAAAGGTACTATATTGCTTTGCCACCGATCGCATTTCAACAGAGGTGAATATGAGGAAGTTGCCCCAAAACTTAACGAACTGGGTTTCTCCTGTTTAGCAATAGATCAACGCTCAGGCATGAATGTATATGGCTTTGTTAATGAAGCTTCCACCTTGGCAAAACAAAAAGGGTTGCCCACGGGTTATTTAGATGCAAAGCAAGACATAGAAGCATCCGTAGATTATCTATATAAAAAGACTCACAAGAAACCTATCGTTCTGGTAGGAAGTTCTTATTCCGCCGCTTTGGCTTTGTTAATTGGTAAATCAACAAATAAGGTGAAGGCAATAGCAGCATTTAGCCCCGGAGAGTATTTAAAAGGACTCGATGTGGCTGAACTTATTAAAGGCTTAACAAAACCAACCTATGTTACTTCAGCAAAAAAAGAAATCGCAGAAGTTAGCAAGATAATACGATCTATAGATGCAAAATACGTCACTCACTTTAAACCCCAAGCTGAAGGAGCTCATGGCTCTAAAGCGCTTTGGAGTTCCGTTGATGGTAACGAAGGTTACTGGGAGTCGTTTAACCAATTCTTGCTAGATCAGTCATAGGTACATAGCACGGAGAAAATTTTCCGGCATCATCACTGAGGTTAGAACCAAACCAGTTCCTCAGTGTTTTCGTGGCCGAACCTCTAACAATACATTTGCTATACTGTTCCTATGCGCAATTCGTGGATTATCTTATCGTTCGTTGGGTTGATATCTCTTTCGGTTATGACTGTTATTATCACCTACCTGGTACGAAAGGGTCTGCCAACGGTATTTGTACTTTTTGTATTGTTTGCTGTTGTGGCCACGATTTATGGGGCCCAGGTACTACTGACGAACGCCAAACCAGCCGCTATCCCCGTCCATTTCTGGATATTGCTCCTTACCATCGGCGTTTTGAGCGCCATTGGTAACCTGGCTCTTTTTAAGGCTGCAGCGGGCTCGCCCAACCCAGGACTGGTGGTCGGTATCGTCGGGCTGCAAGGTGGGGCCGTGACGGTTTTGGCAACCATATTCCTAAAGGATAAGATAAATACTGTACAGCTTTTAGGAATCATGCTCGGCATTATCGCCATAGTCATTATCGGCTTAGGCAGCCGTAGCCTCAAGTCCTCAAGCAGCGCCGACCCTAAGCTGGTACCAGTAATCGCCGATAAAATAACCTAGCACCCGAGCGGTATGCTGATTGGCTTATGCCAAACGCTCTTTCTTCTTCATGTATGGCCTGGTCTCTCCCTCTTGTGTAGAGATTCTTAAGGCTAGGTGAAGAGGCCTTCTCTCCTATGCCGCCGATAAGTTAGTTTTGCGGCTTACTGCAAGACGGAACCGTACCGTAAGTATGGCTGTGGTTATAAAACCGGCTATCCCTGTGGCCGGTTGATCAATGATACAAAGTGGACCAGTTTCGGGATTATCTATATGTTCTGGGGTAAGTATATTGCGAGAATGTAAATATTCGTTATTGCCAAGACCCAGGTCCAAACCTGGCTTAAACACGGAGCGACCAAGAGCACTTACAACCCTTCTTTTCACTGCTTCATTAATCTCTTGTGCTTGATCGCTAGGATAATCACGGTCGCGAGCCAAAGCATATAAGGATACCCAGCCTATCATATACTGTTCTGCCCGCAGATCACCGGCTCGGGTATGTAGTGCAAAGTACTGCTCAGGAATAGTAATATCCGTATGGTCTGTAAGGCATTCATCCAAAGCTATTAGGAGCCTAAACTGGCCAACAAGATTTTCGGGCTTAATCCCGCAGCCATGATTATAAGAAGCCCTTCCTGTCGTTGGAGTAGCCACTTTAACTGCTATGCCGCCGATACACCTGACTTCTGAATTTTCGCCCATTCCAATGAAAGTCGTCTTTTCGAAATATCGCTCTGGTCTGTCTCTTGTCTCACTAAATTGTTTTGCTAGATCAAAAAAAGAGGGATGCTCTTCAAGCCATTGAGTACCTTGTTCGGTGGCAACAAGTTCTGCTCCAGGTATTTTAGATAAAGTTGCCGCCACACTATTCATTTGAAGAATATTATGACATAATCGAACATGAAAATCACGTACCAGTACAGTAACTGAAAAGTTAGAACTACTTTACAAAAGTCCGAACTGCACCCTCGTGGCAAGCCATCAGAAATTGAAGACGTCTCTGCTGGCCAGCATCAACGATATGGTGCGCCTGAGAGGATTCGAACCCCCGACCTTTGGTACCGGAAACCAACGCTCTATCCAGCTGAGCTACAGGCGCATACCGGCCATATTATAACAGATTAGGCTTCTGGTTTTACGCCTACCTCCTAAGTCGTCACGCAAGTCACTTACTTCGTACGAAGTGTAGTTGGGGCTAGTGTACTCTAGAGAGAAGCGTGGTAGCATGAAAGCACAATGCCACGTCTAACCTTATTAATAGTCAACGCGCTCACAATCATGCGCTTCGGGCTTGCGGTAGCTATAATTCTGGCCGCCTCGGCAAGCCAGTGGAGTGCCGTATTGGTATACGCAACCATAGCTTTTGCAACTGATTGGGTGGATGGCATTTTGGCACGCCATTGGCGAGTTGTCAGTACCTTTGGTACATTTACAGACCCACTTGCGGATAAAGCGGTTTGTCTGGCAGTGTTATGGCCGGTTGCACTGCATTACAATGAATGGCCGTATTGGATATGCGCGGTAGTAATTAGCCTATACGATATATGCACCATTACCATGAGGCTTTTTATCCGCCGGACAACTGGCATGACAATAAACGCGAGCAAATTGGCGCAATGGAAAACTGCACTACTCATGGGCGGGTTATCACTCGTTGTGACGGGCATCATCGTAGAATCGATAGCCAACACACCAACGGCGTGGCAAAATGGTATCCGTTACAGTGGCATTGGCTTACTATTCTGTGCCAGCATGCTTGCTGTCCGTTCTTTATGGCTATATGGCAAAAGCATGCTGGCCACTAAGAATTTGCATTCGCCACGCCGCCACCATCGCGTCAGGCTTATAGGCAGCATTGCCCAGATCGATTTTAAAGCATGGCATCGCTATGGCATTACTTGCCTGCTACTGGATATTGAAGGTACTGTCGCTCCATGGAACACACAGGATGTGCCACCAGAAATTGTCAGGAGCCTGGCCTGCGCCCGGGCTGCAGGCATCCGCGATATAGCACTTATATCCAACATCCCTCAAAATGAGGAACATAGGGTACAGCAAATCTGCAAGAAGATAGGCGTGGAGAGCTATTGGATTCCTCGGCACGTAAGTGAACGAAAACCAAGTATAACAATGCTACGGTATGCTATGAGACATTTCAACGTGGCACCCCGGCATGTTGCATATGCCGGTGATAAAGTCATCGATGTAATTGCTGGCAAGCGTGCAGGAGTTGGGGAAATCGTATGGGTCAGACGACTTGGCCGGGCGGACCATCCAGCCGACCTATGGTTCTACCGGCCGATAGAACCGGTCATTCGCCAGCTCGTCACTTGGCTCGGAGTCTAAAAAAGCTGGTAGAGTAGAAAATCATTTTACTTGGACCGGTCTTCACGTTTGCGTTCACCACCGCCTGGTAATTGGCGTGGAGTTGTGCGCACCAATGCCTCCTGGAGGGCTTGGGCAACAGCTTGCGCTTGTTCGCGGCTCATGCCGACACGCGTCGTAACAAAAGAGTTAGGTACTCCGCTGTTTTGGGAAAAAGCAATGACAACACCACTATTAGTAGCATGTACTTGCACCCCGTCACTGTAGATAACTCGGGGGTCAGGTGCCATGACTAGAATGGCGGTACGGGCAGCAGATATATCATCAGCTGAAGAGGACTCATGTGAATGCGCCTGGTTGTATCCGGCTAAGCGCCACAGGCCAGTTGCTTCATCATCATGCATACCAAAATGGCTGATTAGAAGCATCAGTATATCTTCAGAAGGACGTTCCCACCCTTGTTCAATGCGCTGTAAAGTAGGTTCGTCAATTTCGACTGCCCCAGACACCTCGGCGACACTTTCGTGCAACTTCTGGCGGATCCTTTTGAGTCGCTCCCCTAACTGTTTAAATGGTTCATGCTGCTTCTTATCCATAGCATCTTTAATCATATCTCCTCCCTGTTGATCATGCAAGCGATACCATTGCAGGCTACTCCAATCAGCACCGTAGCTTCAATACGTTATAATGCGCATATGAACATTCTTCAGAACGTTTCGCTTAAGAATTACTCCACTATGCGCCTTGGTGGCAATGCAGCTTATTTAACCGAAGTGAAAGATCGTCATGAACTTGTTAATGCCATTAACTGGGCCGAGCAAAATAATATACCGCTACTGATAATTGGCTCTGGGAGTAATATCGTGTGGCGCGATGAGGGGTTTCAAGGCCTGATAATCGTTAACAGGATACTACGGTTCGAAGAGCTGAACGAGGATGAAGAGAACTACTACGTCACTGTTGGCTCCGGCGAGAACTGGGATAGCGTAGTAGCCCGCACGGTTGAAAAAGGCATGACCGGCATGGAAGCCTTGAGCTTGATACCCGGTACAGCAGGTGCCGTACCCGTTCAAAACGTCGGCGCTTACGGTCAAGAAGTTGCCAATATACTTGTTAGCGTTGAGGCCTATGACAACCAAACGAAGCAATTTGTAAACATTCCTTTAGTTGATTGCGCCTTTGGCTATCGCACAAGCCGGTTTAAAACAACCGATCGCGGCCGGTTTTATATCACCGCTATTACTTTTCATCTCTTCCACGGGAATCCTCAACCACCATTTTATAATGCAGTTCAAGCTTACTTTGAACAAAACCAGGTTACGAACCCTACGCCGCAAATCCTGCGCAGTGCTGTCATGGCTATACGCCAGAGTAAATTGCCAGACCCCAACGTTGTTGCCAACAACGGTTCATTCTTTGCTAATCCGATTGTCAGCGGAGACTATTTTGCGCAGCTAAGAACACTGTATCCGGAGATCCCAGGCTGGCCCACCACTGACGGCCAGGTCAAGATACCTGCAGCCTGGCTGTTGGAGCGAAGCGGCTACAAAGATTTTCACGATGCTGACACCGGCATGGCCACATGGGCTGCACAACCCCTGGTTTTCGTAAACGAAAAAGCCGGTTCAACAGCCCAACTACTCATCTTCAAGCAGAAGATTGCGGACACTATAAAACAGAAGTTCGGTATCGAACTCGTGCAAGAACCCGAGCTTCTTCCTTGAATTTCAAACATTAAACTTTATTCTCCCCTGGCAATGGGAATGCTTTTCCGAAATCTTTAATAGCTTCGTTTAGCTGTGCAAGCTTTGCTTCAGATCCGGCGGACTGTATCGCGGCATCGATCCAGGTGGCCACCTGGTCCATTTCACCTTCTTTCATGCCCCGTGTAGTCAACGCTGGCGTACCAAGACGGATACCACTCGGATCAAACGGTGGGCGCGGGTCAAAAGGCACAGTGTTCTTGTTAACGGTTATACCTGCCTTACCGAGTGCATCCTCAGCCTCTTTACCCTTGAGGCTTTTGTTCGTCAAGTCAATGAGCAGTAAATGGTTATCAGTGCCACCGGTAACAAGTTGATAGCCTTTGCTGGTAAGATTATCCGCAAGTCGTTTGGCATTTTTGACGATCTGACCAGCGTATTCTTTAAACTCCGGTTGCGAGGCTTCTCGCAATGCAACGGCAATAGCGGCTGTTTGGTGATTGTGCGGGCCACCCTGAAGGCCAGGAATAATGGCACGGTCAATCAGGGTCGGAATGTTTTCGCGGGTGCGTTCAACTTTCTTCAGCGGATTTGACGGGTTACCATTAGATAGGATGAGCGCGCCGCGCGGACCGCGCAGCGTCTTATGGGTCGTCGTAGTGATAACATCGGCTATACCTGCAGGCGATGGGTGCTGGCCGCCAACAACCAGGCCGGCAATGTGTGAAATATCGGCGAGCAGGAATGCATCGCAGAGGTCGGCAATCTTTCGCAAGCGTTTCCAATCATAAATACGTGGGTACGCAGTGGCACCTACGGCTATGAGCTTTGGCTTATGCTGCTGTGCCAGCTCGGCCATAGCCTCATAGTCCATGAGCCCATCTTTGCCTGTCCGATATTGTACAGAATTGTAAAGTGTGCCGGAGAAATTTACCTTCAGCCCATGCGTTAAGTGGCCACCAAAGTATAATTCCAAACCCATAATCGTGTCCCCTGGATTTACCAGCGCAAAATATACTGCCAGGTTGGCTGGAGAACCGGAGTAAGCCTGGACATTGGCATGGTCTACGCCGAATAGAGCTTGTGCCCGGTCTCTGGCAATATTTTCGACCGCGTCCACAAACTGACACCCGCCATAGTAGCGGGTACCCGGATAACCCTCGGAGTATTTATCTGTCAGACGCGATCCTAACGCCTTTAACACATCCTGAGACGTATGGTTTTCGCTCGGGATCATTTCCAAGCCTTCTCGCTGACGGTTGGTTTCCGCAGCTATAAGCTGTTCTATCTCTTTATCACCCATTGGCTTATTCTCCCTTCAGAAACTAAAAAGCATCTTTTTCACTTTCAATGGTATCTTCATGCATCCGGTGGGTCGAAAATAAGCTAGATCATGCCCAAATTGTAGCATATAGCCGATACTCGATAGCGCTATAGACATCCTGATCATTAGGATAGCAGTTGTGCAAAGCCATATTCTATATTGTACGTAAAATATCAGCCATGATATATTAGATACATCATGAACACAACAAACCAAAAAATCGGACATTTAATTGCACATATCCGCCAGGAGCGTAATCTTACCCAAGCTGAGTTCGCTGAGCGGCTAGGCACAAGCCAGTCAGCTGTTAATCGCATGGAACATGGCAAACAGAACCTCAGCCTGGAAACTATGGGCCGCATTAGTGAAGTACTGAATAAGCAGCTTATTAGCCTTGGCAGTGGCGCCGTTAACTTACGGATCGAAGGTGGTCGCAAGCTGGGCGGAGAAATCACCTTAAAGACAAGTAAGAACGCTGCTGTCGGCCTGCTCTGTGCCAGCCTGTTGAATTACGGAGTGACCAAGTTTCTCAACTTCCCACGTATAGAAGAAGTCTATCGGATTATTGAAGTACTTGAGAGTATAGGTGTCCAGGTAAAATGGACAAACGGGAATAACCTAGAAATTCGTCGCCCTGAAAAACTGACGCTAGATAAAATGGACGCTGACGCGGCACGCAAGACTCGTTCTGTGCTTATGATGATGGGGCCACTCATGCACGACTACAATGAGTTTAAGATTCCTTACGCAGGTGGTTGCAAGCTAGGCGAACGCACTGTGGCGCCTCACCTTTACGCCCTAGAAGAGTTCGGCGTAGGCATTGTAGCCACCCAAGGTCACTATGAGGTTTCCGTTAACAAAAAAGCTCCGGGTAGCGTCGTGCTCTACGAAGCAGGAGACACTGTTACCGAAAACGCCATAATGGCCGCTGCCCGAACCCCAGGCGAAACAGTAATAGAGTTCGGTACCGTCAACTACATGGTGCAGGACGTGATCTTCTTTTTGCAAAAGCTAGGCGTAAAAATTGAGTTTGGCAAAGGGACAATAATAAAAGTCACCGGTGGACCTAAAATGAAAAAGAATGTGACCTATTCTCCGGCCGAGGACCCCATTGAGGCCATGTTCTTTACTTCTGTAGCCATTACCACCAATTCCCAGATAACCATCCGTCGCGTGCCTATTGCCTTCATGAGCCTAGAACTTCTGAAGCTCAAGAAAATGGGGCTCACATTTGACCTAACAGATCGCTACAAAGCCGACAATGGCAAAACCGAGCTCGTGGACCTTACGATTCACAAACACAATGGTACGCTGCGGGCATTGGTTGAGAAAATTCATCCCTCGCCTTACCCTGGCATCAACACCGATAACTTACCTTACTTCGTACCAATCGCGGGTGTAGCGCGCGGGCGCACGCTCATACATGACTGGGTATACGAGAACCGTGCCATTTACTACACTGAGATGGCTAAAGTAGGCATGCAAGTTGAGCTGGCTGACCCTCATCGTTTATACATCCAAGGCCCCACCAAGTTTAGCAAGGCCGACGTGGTATGTCCGCCTGCATTACGCCCTGCCAGCCTGCTCCTTATAGGCATGCTAGCTGCTGACGGTATCTCTACCTTGCGCAATGTGTATACAATTAACCGAGGTTACGAAGATCTTGCCGAACGGCTCAATTCAATCGGTGCCAACATCCAAGTGTTCCACGAGTTCTAGCAATAGCTCTCACTTACGAAAATTGCACCTGTTGTCCGGCACGTTCTGGGGAAACCCAGGTAGATTGATGGGCTGACAAGCGGACGATTTGCTTAGGATGCAGCATACACCGCACAATCGAAATTATCTGGATGGCATCCATAATGTAAAAGACAAAATACAACCCTGGAGCATATAAGCTCATCATCGCTTTGTACTTTATTGTGCTATGCTCGTCCAACCAGACGGTCAGTAAAATGTATGCCGTAATAGTTATATAAGCACCGGCTAGCAGAAAAGGAGTTTGGTAGTACACTGTTAGAAAAAGCACATAGGCGATAATGAACGGCTGGAGTAGCAGCATAATCTCGCTCAGGAAAGCCATAGGCAAACGGTACCACGTAAGTGACTTGCTATGTGTAGCAGTTGTGCGCCCCAGCAGTGATGCATGTTTAAAGAGGTTCTGCAGGCAGCCCATTTTCCAGCGGTAGCGCTGCTTTAATAACGCCCGGAAGTTGTGCACTCCTTCAGTCATGGCCACAACGTCTACGCCATAAACAATGCGCCGCTCACGGTTGCCTAGCGCAACAATTTTCAGACTTAACCCAATATCTTCCGTTGTCGTATCAAGATCGTAATACTTAACTTGTTTAATGACTTCCCGGCGGTATGTAGAGGCAACACCACCCACAATAAATTCGCAGTTGGCCACAGTATAAAACTTTTTGGACCGGTATCCGATCATATGCTCAAACTTTTGCAGCATACCCAAGATTGTTGCTTTGTCAAAAAGCCGTACATTGGCTGCTACACCTACCACTTTTGGGTCAACAAAATAGCTCACTGCATTGCGGACAGCATCCTTACGTAACACACAGTCGGCATCAAGGGTCATAACCAGCTCGCCTTTGGCATAACGCTTAATACAATAGTTCACCCCACCGGCTTTACCTGCCTGATGGCGGCGATTTACCAACCGTACGTTAAACTTTGGATATTTGGCCTGGTATGCCTGGATAATCTGTCTTGTTTTATCGGTGCTGCGGTCGTTATGGACGATAACTTCCATTTTTTTATACGTGCTCCTTCGGATCGACTCCAAGCAGCGTTCAATGACAAGCTCTTCATTATGCGCAGGTACGACAATGGAGATAAGGGTACGCTTGCCGTATTTAGGCAGCTTAGGACGTCCTAATTGTCGGATATCGTACAAGTTGGCCCCTGCAATATACAGTCCCAAGTGTATAGTACTTATCGTGCTGACCAGGATCAGCAAAGCATAAAACAAGTGGTCCATTACCGTACTTCTTTCAGACTAAAGGTAAAAAGTTGACGGTTTTGATTCCATACTCCGGAACAGGTTTGCACCGTCAGTATCGGTGGCCCCTGATAGCCAAAAAGTGAGTCGTCGGCTGGAGTAGTTTCGAGTGCACCTTCAAATATGTAGATGAACTGGTACCCATTTTGAGTTTCAACTATTGCCTCGGCACCACGTTTAATGTGAGGTAGACTTCTCAATACTTCTTTGCGGTTATGGCCATACAGGAAAGTATTGCCACCGGTATTGTTGGCAAGCGGCGTACGTACCGCATAGTGAACCTTGCTCTTTGTAAGCGTCCACTGTTGTGTTTCGGCATTATATTGCCCGTCAACGACGGGAAGATTGATGCCCAGCGACGGGATCTGGATGTGTACAGGCTTGCCCTCAACGCGAGCAACAGGTGTCGGAGGCGTTGTAGCTTGGGCCACTGTAGGCTGCACTGTCTTGGATGCAAACGCTCCGGCCGATACTTTTGGCACAGCTGCACTTTGTCGGGCTTGCAAAAACTGTGGGGCACTTAAAAACAGTCCGGCTGTCATCAGGCCCAGGCCAACCAGCAATAAAAGCGTTCGTTTCTTCATGGTTATAAAAGCAATAGGGTGCCCCAACTTTACAATTGTGGCACCCGAGTCCTTAGACATATGTCCGAGCAAAGCTGGCTTTTTAGGCCTTGCCTGCCTTTTTCTTAGCTACCAGCCGCAAAACAGTCGTGATAACGATAGCGGCGCCTACAAACAAGGCAATAACACCTGTCATGAAAGCGACGTTGCCATCACCAGTGCTTGGCAAAAATTGCTGGCCCAATACTTGTGGTCCGTACATGGGGTAAATCTCCGTTAATGATTACTTGAGGAGTCCAGGCCCACCACCTTTACTCAATAACAACATTATACCCCCTTTTTGACTTATTGTAAATAGTATATATTATAATGTTTATGCTTGGTGCTGTGTGCACACCAAATAAAAAGCAGTTTACTAAAAAGTAACTGCTTTTACATGGTGCGGGCAGGGGGAGTCAAACCCCCGTTGCTAGTTTGGAAAACTAAAGTAATGATCGTTATACCATGCCCGCGTAATGCCTCTATGCTATCAGATACCCCTGAGAAAGACCAGACTACGTTGCCGTGAGGCACAAACAGTATCACGAACCGTACTGGTTGAGAGCCCCCGTCATCCAACCGTTAATTCTTCTGAATAGCACGACCCCTTTGCTTGGGTCGCCGTTACAGACTACGCGAAGGTGAGCCGTACCGTAAGGAAGTTTACCGCGCTTATTGAGCTTTTTATCTTCACGAGTATCTATCTGTGTCTTACGAAAGTTAGCATATGGAAGACCTGTAACGCTTTGCCAGTAAGATACTGCCTCTGTTACATCGTTGTCTAGATACAAGTGCAGGCTTATGACAATATTATCGGTAGATAGATTACAGATTTCTTTGAGCCACTTTACAGCAATGAGAATGACAGCAGGATTGGAGTTCATAATGCGGACACTCTCAATTGATTTTGACCCTTCTCCTATATACAGCCCTAGACCCAGCATCCACAGATCCCTCTTTGAGAGTAAGCCAACTTCTTTGATGCCGATCTCCTTGATTCTTGCTACTTCTTGGACTCGCTGGTTATGTCGCCGTGCCCCAATCTTAAGGGGTCCATACTTTAGCCTCTCTACAACCTCATGATTGGGAGTAAAAGGTTTATCCCTGAACCAGTAACTCATCGTACTTTTTGAAATGCCCAACTCATCGTTGATCATTGCATACGAGTAGCCTGCATCCCTTAGCTTCTCAGCCACTGCCCGTAGATGATTCATATCACTAGTATATCAGATATATAATGTCAGTTCAGTTATTTCGTATTGAAGGTGTTATAATCTGTTTAATCATAATATACTAGCAGTTATGCCCCGGTAGCTCAGATGGATAGAGCAAGAGACTTCTAAGCTCAAGGTCACAGGTTCGAATCCTGTCCGGGGTACCAAGCATAAGTATTATAAAGAGACCTGTAAGCAGTACGGATCTCTTTTTGTTATTATTGACATATCATCAGCCATACTAATGAAAGAGTAAGTACATATGTCGATAATCCGTTTTGAAGCTACGCCGTTTGAAATCGACACCTGGACCATTCTTAGACTGCCTAAGAGCGCAAGTGCAAAGCTTCCATCACGAGGCCAGACAATGGTTAAAGGTGCTATTAATGGCTTCCGATTTCAAACTGCGCTTGAGCCAGACGGTAGTGGAGGCCACTGGTTACATGTCGATGAAAGCATGCAGAATTCTGCAAAAGTAGATGCGGGCGACACTGTGACGCTGGCGATTGAGTCAACGAAGGAATGGCCGGAGCCTTATGTGCCTGCAGATTGGAAAGCTGCCCTCGATGCTAGTCCACAAATACAAACCCTGTGGATGGCTATCACGCCGATGGCGCGCTGGGAATGGATCCGCTGGATAGGCTCAACCAAACAGCCGGAAACACGCAAACGACGAATCGAGACGGCATGCTCGAAGCTCATGGCCAGAGAGCGAAGACCATGTTGTTTTAACCGAAACATGTGTTGTGTACCCGATGTATCGAAAAACGGGGTACTTCTTGAGCCGATAGGAACATCGAAGTAAAACAGGCACTTACTAAGCATTATCCGTAAACTAATTTGGTACACTTCTCCTATGAATTTTGTCTTCATCTATGGTCCACCTGCATCCGGTAAATTAACCGTTGCAAATGAACTATCCAAGCTAACTGGTTACAAGGTATTCTACAATCATGAAGTTCTTGGGGTTTTAGCCACACTTTTCCCTTACGATAATGAGAAATTATCTTCAATACGAAAGCAATTATCGAGAAAGTTGCGGCTAGAAATATTTAGTGAGGCTGCTAAAGCAAACGTTAATTTTGTTACAACTTTTGGTATGTCGGGACCTGAGTATTTCGACTTTTTTAGAGAAGTAAAAAAGACTATTGAGGCAGAAGGAGGTAGAGTCTTATTCGTTCAATTAATTGCTGCCAAAGAAGAGTTGCTGAACAGAGTAGAATCACGAACTCGAAAAGGCACTAAGATCGATTCAAAAGATTATCTGGAGAAATTAATTACACACAAACCTGAACTGTTTAGTAAATTTCCTGACATCGTACATCTATCAATAGATAATACAAGCATGTCTGCTGAGGAAGTGTCTCGGAAAATATCTTTAGAATACAACCTGACACACTAGAATGGTGCTAACTTCGCTTACTACACTGCACCGAGCATAAGCATTTTGTTGGGTGCTTTCATTCTTCCTTGTTATACTGTTCGCATAATTAACAATAGATAAGGTATCTAGAATGATCCATCATTTATTAGCCCAGTACGATTACGCCGCAAACTCTACATCTGGTTCTGAATCTGGAGCGGCTGCGATTGTATTAATACTGTTATATATTGTGTTTATAGCATTGCTGCTGGTTGGCATGTGGAAGCTATACACCAAGGCTGGCAAGCCGGGTTGGGCGTCTATAGTTCCGATATATAATGCGATTGTATTGCTCCAAATCGCTGGGAAACCGATATGGTGGGTTTTGCTGCTGATGATCCCATTCGTCAGTATTGTTGTCAGTGTGCTGGTCGGTGTAGAAATCGCAAAGCGGTTTGGCAAGGGAGAAATCTTTGGCGCGGTTGCCTGCGGCCTTTTTGGCATTGGCTATTTGATACTCGGGCTTGGGTCTGCCCGGTATAATGCCGGTATTAGTAACTCGCCGCCTAGTGCTTCCGATACGACTCCTCCTTCAGGGCTGCCACCTTCACCTGTTCAATAACTTACAGATAAAACACTGGCCTTGCCTGCTATAATAGAAGCGTTATATAAGGAGTACAGATATGGCAGAAGAAGTAGAAAGAGTCCGAGAAACTACTGTTCAAGACGGCAACGCAACAGAAACTACAAAAGAGGTTAGCGACCCAGGGCGAGCAGCCGAACATAAACAGAACGTAGCATCCAGGATCGTATGGTATATTGCCAGCGTATTACTTGTCCTCTTGGCTTTCCGCTTTGTACTTTCACTCCTAGGAGCAAATAGCGCAAACGGCTTTGCGAATTTCATTTACGATATGTCACATCCCTTCGTATCACCCTTTTTCAGCTTATTTAACTACGACTTCCGTAGCGGTGTTGCCCACTTCGAAATATACACACTAGTTGCCATGGCAGTGTATGCAGTCGTAGCCTACGGGATTGCCCGATTAGTAACCATTAATCGTGACTAACAAGTCTAAGCCATGTAAGTGGGCGTTTCTAACACGTCAAAGAGTAGATTTATACCTGTAAAAATGCTACAGTAGTCATGTTATTTTTACGGCGGATGTAGCTCAGTTGGTTAGAGCGCTGGATTGTGGCTCCGGAGGCCGTGGGTTCAAGTCCCATCATTCGCCCCAAAACATAAGCATTACGAGAGACTTTTATGGTCTCTCATTCTTCCGCTAAGAGTGCCAGTGCATCTCTGAAGGCAGCCACAGATTGATATCTTTTGCTTGGCTCTGGCTGCAATGCCTGACGTAAAATATGATCTATATCAGTATGCCCAGTCTGAATACTTGGCAACTGTCGATGAAGCTCCTTTGCTCGTAAACGTTGGAGTTCAGTATTAGGAGTCTCTTTGACTGACACAAAGAATGGATTCTTCCCTGTCACAAGCTGTAACAATACAACACCAAGTGTATAGGTATTGCTCGTTCGAGCCATGGAATTGTCCACCACAAATTCCTCAGGCGCCATCGTCTCCCATGTGCCTGCCTGGTTATCTACTCGTCCCACTCCCGAAGCATCGGATTCGACGCACCACTCGTGGTCAACAAGCCCTACCCTTGATTCGCTTATTATAACGTGGCTGAGGTTCAGGTCACGGTAGAGATAGCCTGCTTCATGCAAAGACTCAAAGCACAGAGAAAGCCCATCAACAATATGAAGCGCTTCTTGGATGGATAGTTCTCGGCTACGCCAAGTATCATCCAACGCTATGTATTGGGACAGGGTTACACCCGGAAGTCGCCCCATGATCAAAATGTTCTGCCCATTTTCTTCCAAGTAACCAACAACTTTGGGGATACCATCAAAATCAACTGCTCCTAGCACAGCTTCTTCGCGCCGCAAATGACCATCGCCGCGCTTTACGATGACAGGTTGGCCATCATATGTGCCTTCAAGGGTTGCGTGTGACTCCGGCTTATGCCGAGCTTGATGAATAACTTCACCAAGTTGCAGGCTTTCCGGTATATTCATAACTACCGGCATTATACAGCCTCTGGTATAACTGCTTACCGGTTACGTAGATTCGATAGCGCTACTCTGCTAACACCTCACTGAGGGCATCTTCGACCGTTTTAACGGTTATATCATTCTTGTTAACAAGTTCCATTTGGTCTGCGAAAGCTTTTGAAGATACCGCACCGTCCGATACTGGACCGTCCTGGACACGGTGATATACAAGTATGACCCAACCGTTTTTTCTCGCCGCGTCGTCAAGCGCCGCCTGGAAACGCTGTAACGTCATATTTCTATCCACGTATAAAGTTTTAAGGTTATACACGTCCAGATTTTGCTTTGTATTCGTCCCTTCCTCGGCGCTAAGACTGCTCCGGTAATATTTGCTGGCAAGCCACTGGACCTCATGATCGTAGTGTCCGTACCATGGTGCGAAATCTATATTCTGGTTGCCAAATTCCATCATAAAGTAGTTTTGGGCCAACCGTAGATGACGCTCAAGTTGGCGGGCGTTAAGTGTCGTAAGGTCAATCCGCTCATTACCTGAAGATGCTAATTGATTGCCGGACTTTATCAGCTGGTTGAGATGCCCATCATTCAGAAAAGATGGTTCACCAATAGAATCAGGGCTAAAGTAATAGGTAGTTTTATAGCCCAGATAGTCCATAATGCGGCTGGTAGTGTGGTATGAAGAAGCCCAGGCGTCGTCAAAGGCAATAGATACCAGTGGGCGTTTGAACTGCCGCTGGCCCTGTCTGGTGAAGTCCCTGACTACATAGTTGCCGGTTTCTAACGTACCATTCTGCTCGAGAACTACATTCATGGTGGCTTCAACCGCACGTGCGGGTGCTTCAGCAAACGCCTGAACTCGCGTCCACTCACTGGCTGGCGGCAAATCCATAAGCTTTACAAACAACCGCTTACGATCGTCTAAGGCATACTCTGTCGTCACCCGCACTGGAGCGTCGCTCCGATATTCTACGGAGAACTGCATATACTGGCCAGGCTCTACGGCTATTGGCGCATGGTTCCATTCTGCATCGCCATCCTGATATGCAGTTATGCGCGTTCGCAGATACGGTACGTTGCTTTCCCGGACAGCGGTAAACTGCGCCTCATTGTTACCCGAACTAAACGTGCTCCATCCCGCTGGCGGACCGTTGCCTTCACCTGACAGTTCGTTATTGTTAATGAGGTTTGGTCTGTGCAACACCGGTTCGTCCACTAAAGTCAGGTTATCGTTGCGCTGATCCAGGTATGTCTTATCGAGCCACAGCGTACCTTTGGCGGCAACACGGTACACTAGCTGTATTTTAGACGTCCGGCCACCTGCTTTGAATGCCGTACTATTGGTAGTCCAATCCTCAGAAGAACTATATTGCCGCACTAACTGTAAACTACTTCCGCCATCTTTATAATAGTGTTTTACTAGCAGGGAAAAGGGTATTGCCGATTTGTAGTAGCCTTTGTATAAGTACACCTTACCAGAATCTACAGACGCAACTGGGCTCATAATATCAAGGCTCCCATCTTGGTCGCCTGTTAGAGTCACGCTTAGGGCTTTGCCGCCTGCATAGCCGGACGCCGGTGAAAATACAAAGTCTACCTGCTTCGTGGCTTTAGTTGACCAACCGGACGGTATGCCTTTGGAATAAACTTCTTCAAAGTCACTATTTGCCAGCAAATTATGCTGTGCATGACTTGGCTGGTTAAACATGTGTAGATACGTGTTCCAGCCAAACCAAGCAGTTGCTATTAACGGCACAGTAATGACAATTGGGTTCCTTAGAATCGCTCGCAACTTAACTGACATGCCTAGCCCGCTACCACTTGCCTGCCCGTGCGCTGGGGCGAAACCCAGGTGCTGGACCCATCTTTGGCACTTATTAGTTTATGGACTCTGAAGAGACACTTTACAGCCGCTATAAATTGAATGACGTCCATCACGTAAAAAATAAAATAGATAATAGGCGCATACACGCTTAGCCTTAATCTATGCCAACCTTTAACGTGCTCATCAAACCAAAGGTTCACTAACATGTAGGCCGTGATAGTTAGATAGGCACCAACCACTAGTTGCAAACTCTGCTCACTAAAACTCACATGCACAACATAAGCCCAGATGACTGGTGCCAGCAATATGGCCAGTTCGCTTAATAAGGCCATCGGCAAACGGTACACCGTAAGGCGACGCGTGTAGCGCCTATCTAAGTTAAATAGCAGGTGCTTGTACTTAACTACATTCTGCAGGCTGCCGTACTTCCACCGGAAGCGTTGTCGCAGTAAGCCTCTGAAAGAATCCACTCCTTCCGTTAAGGCAGCGACGTCAGCAGCATATATGATGCGGTTATGGCGGTTGCCCTTGTGGCTTATTATTTTGATACTTAAGCCTATATCTTCGGTCAGTGTATCTGTATCGTAATAACCTACCTCACGTAGTGTATCCATACGGTACGTCGAAGCTACACCGCCTATCACAAACTCGCTTTTTGTAAGAGAATACGTCTTCTTGGCACGGTAACCAATGAGATGCTCAAACTTCTGCAATATACCTAAGGTAGTATGCTCCTCAATAATACGTACATTCGCAGCCACACCAACTATCCCTGGATCTTCAAAGTAGGCGATAGCGTTATGAATTGTGTCTTTCTCGATGATGGAGTCTGCATCAAGCATCATAACAAATTCACCCTGCGCCCGCCGGCGTAAGGCATAGTTAAGCGCCCCTCCCTTGCCCGCATTCTTACGGCGGCGTATCAAAGTGATATCACGTTTTGAGTGCCTCAGAATGTAATCTCTGACGAGCCGTGCAGTAGAATCTACTGAAGCGTCGTCAACAACAATGATCTGCAAATCCCTATGGCTACTCTCGCACACTGATTGAATGCAACGTATAATTACCTTTTCTTCGTTGTGCGCAGGTATCAGTACAGTGACTAGGTTGTCATTCCCTGAATAGCCTGCCGCCAGCAAACGATGTTTGAGCTTGAACTGCCACATGTCGTAAAAATTGGCACCAATCAGGTATATGCCGAAATGAATGACGTACAATGCACTCACAATCGCGAAAATATAGAACAATACGTAGTCGGCGATCATGCATCTTCCCGCAACAATTGCTTAGCTTTGCGCTTGTAGCTGGCTTGCATCGCAAAACGCATCAAGGTAGTAAAAAGTACCGCCAGCCAACTTACGGTACTTATAAGAGCTAAGAATGTTATAAGCTCCTTCAAACTACGGTGATAGTACAGATCCCCAAAGAAATACAGCATGGCCGAAAAACATTACCTTACTTATATAGATATGCGCCCCCAAGTTCTAACTCTTAGTTATGGTACCATCGTGTGGCCAAGCCTACAACCGTATTTCATAATTGCTGTCTGTGGAAAACACTACGGTAACAGCGTACAATGGAATGATTAAGGAATGGTGGCAATGGTCAAACTCTTCGAAAGGGCTCAGCAGAATATCTCGCATCAAAAACTATTACTGGCAGTTGCTGGTGCTCTTGTATTACTTTACGCTGGTACACTATACGTTATGGCTCGTCAACAAACTTCACCAACAAAAGTTTCGAACGCTTCCGAAGTTGGCCGCAATCTACTTGGAGAACAATGGTCTTATTTGCCGGGAGCCACTCACCAGAATAACAATCTGACAATTCAACCATCCAGGCTGGCTATCGTTGAGCAAGATGGATCGGACGGACAACCAAGCCCTCCAATAAACCTCTTTGGTACGTACCTGGAACATACTGGCAATTTTGGGGTTAATGCGACAGTTGCCAATATGCGAGGCGAGGCTGCGCTGCAACTATACGACCAGCCTCCAATAATAGCTGATGAATTCCGTATTGAGCGGAAAAGCGTACGCGTTGTACTGCATCAAAGTGAGCTGCATGTTAGCATCTGGGACGGCTCCAAACAAGAGCCTGTAATCGTCCGGTCATGGCCGTCCAAGATCAGGCCAACGAACAATCTAGCTATACGCTATGACGGCAAGCAGCTCACGCTATCAGTCAATGACCACGAGTTCGAAGCGCTTGATATCAATAACCTGTTCGGCAGCAAAAAGATATGGTTCGGCTTTGATGCTACCGATAATTGGACACTTGCCAGACTGTCGGCATATCCTCTAGACAGAGGGCGAGTCAAGGCTATTGACAGCTCTAAGATGAGAGTTATTGAAAAGTATCCTGACGGTTTGCAACGGCTAGCAGCCAAGGCACGAGATGGCTTCAACATTGGTGCCGCCGTGGCACTTGGCCCCGCCGTATCAGATCCAGGGTACGCCAAGTTAGCCTTTGGCGGAAATTTCGGGTCACTGACGCCAGAAAACGCACTCAAGTGGCAATTCGTACACCCGCAACCGAATACATACACCTTTCAAGAAGGTGACGCACTGGTAGCCCTTGCACAAGCTCACGGCATGTCGATGCATGGACACACGCTCGTATTTGGCGAAGCAAACCCGCGTTGGGTGCGTGACTTGCCAACTACTACACCAGCAGACAAAGAAAAAGTAAAACAAATTATGGCCGATCATATCTCAACCGTCGTGGAACACTACAAAGGCAAAGTTGCATCCTGGGACGTTGTGAATGAACCACTCGCCGATTATGACAATTTTAACCCTGATGATAACCACACCTTGCGCAGACACACATGGTACCAAGCCATGGGGGAAAGCTATATCGCAGCAGCATTCCATGCCGCGCGCAAGGCAGATCCAGACACTAAGCTCTTTATCAACGAGTATGGTCTTGAGGAGGATGGAGAGCGGTGGGACGCATTCTTAAGTCTTATGAAAGAACTCAAATCACAAGGTGTGCCAATTGATGGAGTCGGTTTCCAAGCGCACGTCTACGAACCCGCAGACCACATCAATCCAGCCGTGCTGCGCAGGCATATACAGGAGCTTGGCAAGCTCGGCCTGGTATCCCGCATATCGGAGATAGATGTCTATGGATACGAGGGGTCAAATATCCAAGCACAACAGTACACCAATGTCCTAAAGGTATGTTTAAGCGAACTGTCCTGCGTGTCTTACACCACTTGGGGCATCTCAGACCGTTACAACGCGTACAAGGAAGACAATGGTAAGATAGCTTACGGCCAGGATTTCCTGTGGTCTAAGGATCTACAGGCAACACCAGCAGTGGCTGCGCTGCAATCAGCATTAAAACAACAGCCCAAGAACTGAATACGTGCTAGAGGGGAGGGCCCATGCGTTTTAGTCACATAGTACGAAGATTACTGGTTATAGCAGTGTCGTTGGGCTTCCTTGGGTACATAGGGATAAATCATACA
Source organism: Saccharimonadales bacterium (SeqCode) (assembly GCA_041743655.1). GTDB lineage: Bacteria > Patescibacteriota > Saccharimonadia > Saccharimonadales > UBA4665 > JARIHD01. The sequence continues at coordinate 38,804 of JBGTMJ010000058.1, forward strand.
GCAACCGCTACTACCGTTAACAATGTAAGCCCTGAAGCTAAAGTAACCTTCACATTTGACGATGGTCTCAAGAGTAGCCTTACCCATGCCGCACCCATTCTGGCAAAATATGGGCTCACAGCTACTGAGTATGTTATTACGGGCTGTGTGGGCAGTTCCGGCATGTGCGCAGCGAACGAATCCGCCGACTACATGACATGGGACCAGATAAGCCAGTTAGTCAGGCAGTATAAATGGAGGATTGGCAGCCACACCGTTACCCACCCCCACCTTTCAGAACTATCAGCCAGAGAACAACAAACAGAACTGGCCGCGAGCAAGGCGGCTCTTGCCAAGCATGGCATTACTGCCACTGGCTTCTCGGCCCCCTATGGCGACTACAACCGTAAAACACTTGAGTTAGCCGCAAAGTATTACGAATCAATAAGGGGTTTCTGGGACATCGGCTACAACCGTTGGCCCTACAACGAAAATCTCTTAGCCGTGCAACAGGTACAGAGTGGTGTCAGCGTAGCACAGGTCAAGGATTACATCGACAACGCTATTACTAAAAAACAATGGCTTATACTAGTCTTTCACGATATCAAAGATACACCAAGCTCCGACCCAGAAGATTTTGAGTATGCAGCAAACGACCTGAATCAAATTGCAGCCTACGTCAAGCAGCGCAACATACCATCACCGGATATCAATAAGAGTGTCATTAAAAGTAACGTAAACCTTTTGCCAAATAGCAGTTTTAATGAGGGGCTTGCCAGGGGATGGACAACCGACACTCCTGACAAAGTTAAGCCAGACAGTAATAATAATGGCAACTACCCTGGCCCACAAAATGCAATTGCCTTAGCGTCAGGCAATTCCTCAGCTCATCTATTTTCTCCCAAGATTACTGTCGATAGCCAGACTACCTACATGATTAAGTCTTACCTCAATGTTTTGACTATTGCAAGCGGCCAGGTCGGCTACTACATCGATGAGTATGATGTTCGCGGAAGATGGGTTTCTGGCCAATGGAAAAGCAGTGAAAGTTCTGCTTTTGCCGAGCATATTAACTTCACGTACAGATCCAGCTCTTCTGCAGTTAAGCAAGCTCAGTTGCAGATATACTTAACGCCAGGCTCGGGTGCCCTGGCATATGTCGACAACTTTCAGTGGTTCCCTATAAAACAATAAAGTGTGCTAGCCAACGGCTACACGCCGCTCGCAAGCACCACGGCTATCAGTAGTGGTATAACAAGGTTATCAGTACCTTGCACGGCAATATTCTCGGTCGCAGCAGCTGCAAAAGGCAACCACAATATCGTCAGTAAGCTTGTACTTGATCCTGAAAGCAAGCTATAGGCTACCAGAATAAAGAACGATGCAACTATAAATGCCGCAGTCCCAGCGATACTCTTAGCACGCCCAAGGACTTTATAGCTATTAGTGTCGCCCCATCCCAAGCCTACAACTGCAGCTAGCCCATCAGCTATGCTTAAGTGCAACATAGCAGCCATAAATACCCATGGATTGGTGCTAATGAGTGCTAATACGCCTATCACCATCGCGAACAATAACTCACCCATAATGTTACGCTTCACCGCATGGATTGAGCGAAAAATATTAAACCTAATGGATATGCAGACAACCACAAAAAAGGCCAGGCTGAGCAGTTGTATCTGCCGCCAACTTAAAAAGAACGGCCAGAATGCTACAAAAGTTCCAACCGCGACATGCACCAGCTTGCGTGTAAGCTCAGCGTGAACTTGCTTTGCCCGGGTGAGCCATTCTGAGTAAACGAGAATACAAAAAGTAACGAGAACAACGAGTATCGTTTGCAGCATGCTTTTCATTGTATACCGCCGACTTGTTCCAGCAAGTATTCCGCTTAAAAAGCGTGTCGTTCCCTCCTAGACAATAATCTAGAAATATGTTAGACTTTTTGTAAAGAATACTTTAGGAAATACTGTGTATCATACCCCCAATCATATTCCCTTACCTCCTATTGAAGGTGACACTACTCTTGTTCAATATAAACAGCTTCGAATAGGGTTTAAAAAATTGGATATACAAAAGCCGACCCTAAGCCCCCTCCCCCGACATAGGCAGCTGCGTTTGCCGCTGCAATGGCTGACAACTCACACAGAAAAGACTAGAGCAGATAATGCTAAGCAGCGCGCATATGGTTTATATAACGATAGCATCAAGGAGCTAGGGGAAGAAGCTCGCCAGCGCCAGTTTCACCAGCGCAAACCATATGATGCACGCAGGCTCTATTTTAATGACATGCTAAGGCACCCGAGGCTAAGTCCAGAAGAGGAGCACAAACAGGCCATGAAGATGGTTGCGGGAGACACAACTGCCAGAGAAAAGATTATAACATCTAACACTCGCTCTGTCGTTTCCACTGTAAGGATATACGTCGGGAGGGCAAAGAATTTATCTTGGAATGATCTCATTGGTCATGGTAATGAAGGGCTTATCAGTGGAGTCGACAACTACGATCCAAATGTAGTTAGTCCATCCGGTAAGCCTTACAGGGTATCCTCATTTGCCCGTCGTAAGATGGAATGGACGATTGATAGAGCAATCGGATGCCACAACTACGCCTTTCATTTGCGCAATGGAGCCTACCAGCGTATGAAAAAACTTTTTGCTGTTGATAAAGAGTTAAAGCAACAGCTGCTGCGTCAACCGACCCAACTAGAACGGGCAGCTGCCATGGATGTAAACGTAGACGAAATCTACTATCTACAAGCCATGGATGTAAGGCCAATTAGTTTGAGCCATCTAGTTAAGGACCGCGACGGCAGCAAGATCCCACTGTCCGAAACAATTGCCGACGCAAAGCTTCAAACACCAGAAGAGGCTGCACAAGCAAGCTCTACCCGTGGTATCATTGCTGCCGCATTAAATCATTTGAACCCTAAAGATAGAGAGGCGGTAACGCTTCGTTTTGGCCTAACTGGCGAAGAGCCAATGACCCTACAGGCAATCGCTGATAGGATGCATCGTACTCGCGAACGAATCAGGCAGAGAGTCAGCAAAGGAGTAAAAAAATTGCGCAGGGATCGTTTTATACAGTCTCTCCGCCACTAACGTTTTGCCAGACTGAAGGCAATAGAACAGATCAAAAGTTTTTGGTCGGGGATAGCAGATTTGAACTGCTGACCTCCGCGTCCCGAACGCGGCGCGCTGCCGAGCTGCGCTAATCCCCGTTATAACCGCTCCATTCTAACAGATAGAATATTTAAAGTTAAGCTATGGATTCCGATACTTTACAATGCATCTAAACGTCAAATACACAACATGTAGCGTTTTTGCGTTGACTACGGCGCTATATGTATCGATAATAAGCTTATGGGTGAGTTTGATACACAATACAAAAAATCAACAATCTCGCTAGTTATCGCTGCACTGTTCCTGCTGACCAGCGGTACCGCAAGCGCGCTATACCTCCTGGATCGGCCGGACAGTAGGATTAAGGTGCAACAAGTACAAACGGCGACCGCTGAAGCTACAGAAACCAAAGAACCAGATAGTACCAAAATCAGCTATACTGCTGTAGCGGGCAAAACCGTGCTCGAACAATTACAAAGCCAACATGACGTCGTTGTTGCAGACTCCCAATATGGCCCTTATGTTGATAGCATCAATGATATAAAGGGTGGAGCGGATGGCAAATATTGGTCATACTACGTAAACGGGCAACTAGCCAGCACCGGAGCGGGAGCCAATATAACTACTGGAGGTGAGAAAATTACATGGAAATTCGAATAAGCAAAACTACTGTTCTGGCTCTTGCCTTGGTAGTCATCGGCATAGCCCTCAGGGTTATTCCGCATACTGCCAACTTCGCACCCGTAGGCGCTATTGCCCTTTTTGCTGGGGCAATCCTGGCATGGCGCACTGCACTATGGTTACCACTAGCTATTATGGTTGTATCAGACCTTATCATTGGTTTGCACCCTATTATCGCATTTACCTGGGGAGGATTTTTGCTAGTCACAGTCTTTGGTATGTTGTTACGCAACAGGCCGAACCTCGTACGGGTGCCTCTCGGCGCAATTGGTGCGGCGCTGATCTTCTTTCTTGTTTCTAACCTTGGGGTTTGGCTGGAAGGCAAGATGTATCCACTGACTTGGCAAGGTCTGGTAGATTGCTACACTATGGCATTACCATTCCTACGCACTTCATTCATAGCGGACCTAAGCTATAGCGCACTTTTGTTTGGGTTGTATGCACTCGTTGAGCCAGCCTTCCGGGGGCAGTTTGTGGTGCATTACGCTCAGCGACAAGGTCTCAATAAGGAGACAAGGGCAAGCGGACGGTTACATCTCGGCGGTTAGCTCCTGGAATACCTTACAGCCTTCTACATGGTAACTTGTTCGCCCGAGTGCCATATCAATCACCCAGAACTTGTCATCTTTACCCTTCAACAGATCAACACTCCACCAGCCGTCAAACTTTTGTGCGATAAATGATGCGATGCGTTTTACATCGGCAGACTCATCACGGCTCAATGTCTGCAGTTCCTTAAGCTGTTTATCGGTAATGGTTAGCTTTTCTTTGGGAGGTGCGTCAGGCCGCTCGTCTTTATCACGACCAGGCTGGATATTTTTCAGGCCAAGGAGAGCCGGGGCCGATAGATCAGACCCGTAGTCACTCCTATCAATAAAAGCATCCCGCACCCAATACGGATGATCGCATACAACTTGCCCATCGTTGATAAATAATCGCCACTCTTTAGCGATTGACATCTTGCCTCGAAACGCATCGGTGACAATCGCCTCGGTCGGTATGAGTTTGCGCACTGCAAGAAAATTTACCGGAGCACCTTCCATCTCTGAGCGCTCAAAGAATAGCTTGAGGTGTTTAGGAATATCTCTTTCGCTCTCGATATAACAGCTGTTTTTCCAATCATGCTTCGCGCTGGTTTGGTCGGTACGTAAAAAGTGAGGGTAAGGTCCTAGATTCGTGGCGGCAACCCCAATAGCTTTGCATAACTGATCCCATTTTGGCTTGTAACGTTCTTCGGAGGTTACATCGCAGTCTATATCATACCCATAGGGATTATGGACAAGAACTGTTTCGGGGATCAATATGTCAGGCACCTTACTAAGGTCTGGACTCTTACTCGCTCTTTGTTGCAGAAAGGTTGCCTTTGTTCTAAGTTCGTTTAGTGTTGGCAGCCAGAAAGCCATGCTGTTATAAGGGCTATTAGGTGTACGATGCATTAGATATATATACCATTATATGCAAGATATTGCAAGTCGACGGATAGGGTTGTGGAATTCGGGTAGCTTTAAACTTTCTTGGTCGGGGTGAAAGGACTCGAACCTTCGACCTCCTGGTCCCAAACCAGGCGCGCTAGCCAACTGCGCCACACCCCGAAAAACGCCAGTGATGCCTTTCGCAGCAGCAAACGAAGGATCGTTCATCCAAACAGTATCAACGAATTGCGCTAACGGTCCAACACCAAAAACAGATTGAATTATACCTTATTCAACTGATATCAACAACCGGTGAGCTGTTTAGTACACCTGTCTGATAGCCGTTACCTTGGCAGCAAGACTAGTGCCTTCGTTGACTTCGATCAACAAAGCATTGCACTGCATGCGACCATTTGTCTCAATAATGTTGCGCGTTTGAATGCTATCACGCCACCTTGGCACAAGGCTTTCAAACTGTATACCTAACGACGAGTCCAAAGACCCGCACATGCCCACGTCTGTAATATAGGCCGTGCCCTTAGGTAATACGTCAGCATCCGCAGTTTGAATATGCCAATGATCCCCTACAACAGCGCTGACCCGACCATCAAGATAGTACCCGATAATTCGCTTTTCGCTGCTAAAGTCACCATGGAAGTTAACAATAGTTGCTACGTGGGGGATGCCTTGTTGCTGTTCAAGGATCATGTCGATGGTTCGCAGCGGATTATCCAGGGGTACATCGGCATCCTTGCCCACAATTTGACCGAGCAGGCTTATGACCAGCACATCACCCCCAGCCGTTTTGGCATATTTATACCCTAAGCCTGGCGTACCGGCAGGATAGTTCGCTGGCCTGATAATAGGTTGGTTAGGGTCGTTCATCTGCGGCAATATCGCGGAGCGAGCAAGAGAATGGTTACCGCCGGTAAAAAAATTTACACCGGCTTTTTTGAGACGTGCAAAATCAGCTGGCGTGACCCCTTTGCCATCAGAAACGTTTTCTGCTTGTGCTACAACAAAATCTACGCTATGCTCGCGGCGCAATGCAGGCAGTACTTTCTCTACCGTTACCATACCAGGGTCGGCCATTATGTCACCCAGATACAGTATATTCATGCTTCCGCTATCTCGGATTGCATTATCTAAGATTTACCGCCTAGGAACTTGTCGAATACACTAAGAAAATCATCAATCTTCTTTTCGGCTTGTTGCAGCTTGTGGTCCACAACTTGTTCAAGGTTTTTGGCAACATCATCAGCACCATCGGCTGCATTGGTCAGCTTTTGGGAAAAATCCTGCACAGGCTTCTTGATGCTGGCGGGAGTTAATGAGGCCAGCTTATTATCGTCTGTGTTATCGTCTGATTGTGGCTTCGTGTCATCATCCATATTTACATTGTAAACCTAGACGGAGACTATCTCAAATCTAGTCTAATATGAGTTTGTTTTCTTCGAAGAGAAGTTTTTTGATATCATCCACAATTTGTTTGGTAGTATCACTCCTAATTACTTTCATACCCATATGCCGGGCAGGGGTGAGGCATCTTTCCTGGTCATCTACAAAGAGCATTTCTCCAGGTGCCACACTAACTCGTTCAAGAGCTATTTCATATATCCGTAAGTCAGGCTTTGCGTAACCCTCTTCGCATGAGAGTACCACTGGTTCAAATTCGTCATACCAACCCTGTTCTCGTAGCACTGCTGCATTCACGGCAATGATGTTCGATAAAATGCCTGTTTTGATGCCATGTTGCCGGAGCGATTTAGCCAAGTCGTATACGTCTTCTGCGGGCACGAAAGACTTTCTGAGTTTTTGCAGGAATGCCTCTTTCGTGACTCGCTTGCCAAACCGGTGGTTCAGTTCTGCGAAAAACGCATCAGCGCTGCCACCTCCGCGTCGCAACGAATAATAGATACTGCCGATATTGAGCGTTCGAGGATCCAGGCCATACAATTCTGCAATAGCCCCTGTTATATATCCACGCTTACCACTTTCCGTCAATACACCACCATAGTCAAAGAGAACAGCTTTGATCATCTGCAACGCCTTTGGATAACCTGATACATATTCCTCATTGTACCTAATATCAGGAAATCAACATTACTTCGCAAATTCTACAGCGCGAGTTTCACGGATAACGTTAACTTTAATGGTACCTGGGTATTGCATAGTCGATTCAATCTTGGTGGCGATATCACGGGCAAGGCGTATCGCAGCCAGGTCGTCAATGGCCTGCGGCTTTACAAATATGCGGACTTCGCGGCCGGCAGATATGGCATATGCCTTTTCAATACCCTTGAAGCCGGTAGCGACATTCTCAAGCTCCTTCATGCGTTCTACAAAATTTTCCGCCGAAATGTTGCGGGCTCCTGGGCGGGAAGCACTGATTGCATCAACCACACGAATAATCAATGCTTCAACACTCGTAGCTTCCATATCATCGTGGTGCTGTTCTGCAGCAAGCGCCACTTCTTCGGGCACACCATATTTGCGGAGTATTTCT
>JBGTMJ010000059.1:0-3219 GCA_041743655.1 Saccharimonadales bacterium (SeqCode)
ATCTAACAACAGAAGAAAACAAGGCCATAGTCGCTGCCTTCGAATCTGGTGCAGTTGATGTCTTAACATTTGTTGAATATCTCACCGAAGGATGGGATTCGTATGCCGCGACATTTGGTATTAACGCTTCCCCGACGACATCTCCCGTAAAATTAGAACAATTGTTAGGACGCGTCATGCGTAAAAAACCAAGTGGTCAACACTCAATTTTTGTAGATTTGCTTGATGAATCAGCCGGCAAACATCAAGTCACTGCTGCTGCGGTACTTGGAGAAGACACGGCTTCTCTGCGGAAAGTCTATGGCAGAACAAATGCCTCAATATGCGGTGGTGACCCCGAAACATACATACGAGGTCTTTTAGACTCGTCATTATACGAACGTTTGACAGCTTCAGAAGGTAGATTACTTAAAAATATTGCCAATAAAGCTGACGATCAAGCATATCGTTACGAAAAGTTATTAAAAAAAGAAGGTCTACCAGCTGAGCTATCTCACGAAATGGGCATACCAAAAGCACTGCTCAGTGCTATTGAGCAAGCAGAAGAAGAATTTTGGCAATTACATCAAACAGATCCAACACGTGACCAATTATTTAATTTATTATATGCAAAGGGTGTATTCAACAAAGCTGAACATCTGGCATATGACCAATTTTTAGACGCGTTGCAAGCTAGGACCATAGCAACTATGGGCAACTACGCTTTAGATACTACTTTGGTCCAAGGAGAGGAGCCCTTTGATCAGCATGGTGCCCGTGTAGCGTTAGACATCTCCCTAAGCACGCTCTCACCTATACAAAGACGTGTTATCGAAGGTCGTTTTGGTCTTGGCAGCACACAATCAGAGCTCACCCTTAATGAGCTCGGCCATAAGCACAATCTAACTGGAGGGCGAATATATCAAATAGAAAAAAAGTCGCTTAGCAAGCTAAGACACCCCTCAAGATCCAATCGCTTAAGAGGTTTTACTGACTCCACAGACAGTAGAGACGAAGATTTAATGCCCCATCCATCTGCTGCAGTGGGCTCCAACGAAAGACAGCTAGAAGAAACAGATCAAGAATACAGAGAACGACTAAGGGCTCGTACAGAGCGCTCGGCGCCTCGAGACTTAGAACAGATGGTTGTTCAGGGAGTTGATTTGCTACCATATGTTCCTTTTGCAAATCTAAGCGCTATCCGAACCCCTCAAGAAACAGCAGCGGCGCTTGCTCAGGCTAAATTATCAAGAATTGGCTACGAAGAGTTATACGAGATTCAGCGAGGAGTACCGCATAGTCACAGCGACAAAGCTTTATCACTGGGTATAAGCCTTCTTCATGCTCGACCAGAGGTGAAGACATTCATTGCACGCTACCTTAACCCTACAACAGTTGCTCAGCTTGATTACGCATCTCAAGCTTCGGTCAATGATAGGGGTTGGTTTCAAGTTGTGCTGCTTAAAAATCTCCTAGTGGGGCCCCAAGGGCCACATGTTCGACAAGCTCTTCTTACTTCAGGCGCGAGGGCATTAGAATTAAGGAAACAATTGCTTAAAATGAAAGACTAAAACATTACACATTTATGGCTGCTTTCGCTTTTTCAACTAATCGATCTAGACTCAATTGGTCTTTTGCCTCGGCGTTTAAGCGAAGTAATGGCTCGGTGTTGCTTGGTCGCACGTTAACCCATCCGTAAGGGTAATTAACCGTTAAGCCATCAATCTCATCTTGCTCACCATCAGAAAACGCCTCTGTAACACGCGTAATCGCAGCCGCTTTGTCTGCTACTTCAAAGTTTGTCTCATTTATGGACAGGTGGGTTTTATATTCTGCGACAAGTTCGCTCAAACTTTTACCACTTTCAGCTAACACTTCGACGGCTATCATGGCCGCAATTAAGCCACTGTCGGCACTCCAGTTATCACGAAAATAAAAGTGGCTCGAGTGTTCGCCGGCAAAAATAGCGTCTTCATCACGCATAACGGCTTTAATATAGCTGTGCCCTACCTTGGTGCGCACACCACGGCCTCCATTTGATTCAATCGTCTCTGGTACTACTCTGCCACATATTGCATTGTAAAGAATGGTTGCCCCAGGGTTTTTAGTAAGAAAATACTGCGACAGTAATGCCGTCATGATTGTTCCCGTGACAGCATCTCCATTATTATCAACCAGTACAGCCCTATCGCCATCACCGTCAAATGCTATGCCAAAATCAAGTTTTTCAGCACGTATTTTAGCCTGCAGATCTACCAAATTTTCCGGCTCAAGCGGGTTAGCAATATGATTCGGGAATGTTCCATCGAGCTCAAAATACATTTGCATAACTTTTAGAGGTGTTTTAGGGATTATAACCGGAGCTATGGCCCCTAGCATTCCGTTACCAGCATCGATTGCTACGCGGTAGGCTGGCCACGTAGCTACGTTTACAAAACTAAGCACGTGCTCTACCCATTCTTCTCGGACATCTTTTGTAATAATTGAGGCTTGTTCCGCGGCAGACACAAAATTATTAGCGAGAGCTGCATCTCGTATCTCAGCCAGCCCCGTGTCTATGCCGATAGGCTTTGCTTCTTCTCGGCATAGTTTTATACCGTTATACTCCCCTGGATTATGACTTGCCGTCACCATGGCGCCACCACTTAGTCCGAACTTGCCAACTGCAAAGTAAATCATGTCGGTGCTTACAAGCCCTATATTCCAGACTTCTCTACCCTGTAGTCGCAAGCCTTCAATAACGCCCTCGGCTAACTCCTTGCTGTCTGGTCGCATGTCGTACCCTACGGCTACTGTTCCATCTGTTGGCAACCAGTCAGCCAGGGCCTTGCCAACCCTTTCGCAGGTATCATAATTGAGTTCACTACCGACTTTTCCTCGAATATCATAGGCTTTAAAAATATCTGAATTCATAAGGATCTCCGCTAATCAATACCTACATTATAAACTATAGCTATATACTAAACTTGACAATTCATATTACTTATGCTAATCTTGAGATATAAAGTATGACCGAAATAAAAACTGAATACATTCAAAAACAAACTACCGGCGAAGTCTACAGAAATGCAGGTCGGAAGCTTTACGCGGTCATCGACCAAGTAGAAACAGGCTTCGAAGCAGCAGGGCGAGACGCAGAGACTATTCCCCGAGACAGATATTGGCTCGCTATTGCCGATCAGGCTCGGCGCTACAGCCGAGAACACCTCTCTACAATAGATACACTAGCCACTGGTAAAG
>JBGTMJ010000060.1:0-7661 GCA_041743655.1 Saccharimonadales bacterium (SeqCode)
ACCGTTTTCGCGCGGTAAATAATTTGCTGAGCCTTAGGTCTCAGCAAATTATTTCCGGCTGCACTTCGCTTGAGTCTCCTGACAGTCCTGGTGCCAGGTCCTAAGGACTGCAGCCTCCACTGGCGTCAAACATCCAGGAATACAATAACCTGGTCGGCCTTGACATGCATCAGGCCACCGGATATACGGATCTTTTCTTCGCCGCGACTTGTGCGTATAACCAGCACGCAGGAATTTAGTAGAGTAATGAAGTTGTGGTGCCTGGGCAGAATATCAAATGGCCCGGTAGCGTTCTGGCCGGATATGCTGTCACCTTCGTCGTCAAAATATACTTTAAATGGAGAATAAACCTTGATGTGCATGCTGGGTGATGTATCATCTGGGTGATGCTTCTTGGCTGCTTCTAATTCATGTGGTGCCCTGGTCTTCTCTTCAATCATACGATGATCTCCTCGATACCTTTCAACATGTCATCACGACGGACAAACTCACCTTTTCTGCCGTTGAGCTCTTCCATGACATGCATGTCCTGCGAGAAGTAGCTGACCAACTTTTTGGCTTTGGCGTAATCTTCCCGGTCTGTGGCTGACAATTCACTCTCACCAATGATTGCAATAATGGGTTTAAGCTGTTCGTATTTTTGCAACAGGGACTGCACTTGCACGCTTAATAAATAATGTCGTTCGCCGACAACTTCCGGGGTCAGCAGTGATGATGAAGTGTGCAATAAATCTACGGCTGGACGAATCCCCTGCTCGGCAACAGCACGGCTTAAGATAATGACGGAATCGAGTTCATGTTGGATAGTCTGTACCGCAGGGTCGCTGATGTCATCAGCGGGGACATAAATTGTCTGTACGGCTGTTATTGAACCTTTCTCTGTAGAACTCAAACGGTCTTGCAACATTTTTACATCGGAGAAAATGGTAGGCTCATAACCACCTTCGGAGGGCACCTGTCCAAGCATTGTTGATAACTCGTTTTTAGCCTGGACATACCGGTACATGTTATCGGCAAAAAACAAGATGCTTTTGCCTTGCTCGTCACGGAAATACTCAGCAAGGGTAACGGAAGAAAGTGCTACCAGTGAACGCCGCACCGGGTTCTCATTCATCTGTGCAAAAAACATACAAGTATTTTTAAGTAGGTCATTTTCTTTGAGTGTTTCATATAGTTCGTGACCTTCGCGGATGCGCTCGCCAATACCAGTAAAAAAGCTTAGGCCCGAGCCACTCATGGCAATATTGTGGATCATTTCCATTGTCAGGACAGTTTTACCCACACCGGCGCCACCCACAATACCAACCTTCCGGCCTTTTACAAAAGGCGCAAAGAAATCAAGCACCTTAATCCCTGTTTCCAAAATCTCAGGCTCGACAGCCCCAAACCCATCGCCACGTGGTGGGATTTGAAAGATGTTACGCGTACCAGCCTTAGTATTGGTTACTGGCTCAAAACCATCAAGGGGCAGACCAATAGTATCCATCACTCTGCCTATCAACTCTTCGCCAACCGGGATTTCAATACTGCGACCGGTCCGCGCCACTTGCATACCTTTCTGCAAACGATGGTCAGAATTGATATTCAGACATACCGCCCTACCGCCAACTTGCAGGCTATCAACAAGCAAAGGCGTCCCAACGTCTTGGACGACTATGACTTCATGTATATCAGGAAAGTCATCATCAAACTCGACGATAACTACGAGGTCCCGTATAGCTCGGATGACACCTTGGTTCACGATGTTCCCACCTTTCGCAATCCATTTGTCACCTCTTTCAACCGTTCATCCTGAATTCTGCGTTTGGTGCGGTTGAATAACAAGGATAGGCTAGACTGAAGCTCATTTGCCCGTTCTTTTGCTGCGTTCATGGCACGGAAACGGCTGGCATACTGTGCTAGCTTAGAATCTAAGATAAACTGGCTCAAAGCAATCTGCATCATAGACCGTTCCAGGTGTGCCACAACATCGAAAGTCGAGGGCTCGAAGATATAGTTCGTTTCGCTGATAAAGTCATCAGTACTCTTTATGGCCTTGCCTTCTTGCTGCACAGCGCTGAATAAATCAATGCTCTTCACTTCCTGCACCATAAGGGATACATATGTCTGATAAAATACAACCGTATCCTTGTATCGCCGCGCTTCTTTGATGAGTGGTACGACATTGATATTGCGGTCTTTGCTGGGTAACGTGAAGTACTTCTTAAAGGCAACACCTGCTTGGATCAGCTGGAGGGCACCGTGGTGGCCAATCACAATTATGTCCTGTTTGTCCGGGTCAAATTTTGCCAGCATAGTCTTGAGGAGTTTCTGGTCGATATCACCGCTAAAGCCACCCTCTGAAGTAATGACTATGTACAACTGTTTCGCAATGGCTTCGTCGGAACTGGTACGCCCGTAACGAAACAGTTTGTCTACCCGCAGCTGCGTATAAATACGCCACAATTCACTGAAGAACTGCTGCGACTGCAGTACCTGGCTTTTCGTCTGAGATATGCGCATACTGGCAATACCTTCAAACACGCTTGTAAGGTCAGCCACCGTATCCATCGCAGCGCGCTGGGTGGCAACCTCTTGCAGACGGCTCATTCCTTTGTCCCCGTGATTAAGCTTCTACGCTTCAAGTCGTTGCGTGCCTCTTCGTAATGCTCATCATCCTGAGCCTTTTCTACATACTCATTGACTGCTTGCTTGAGCTTCTCTAGGTTTACTGACTGGTGCATTTCCAAGCCTAGCACAATGTCCAACATGAGCACCTGAGCTATCACGGTATAGCGTTCGCCTGGCGTCTGGTTAAGCAACTTGTATAACGTGGTGCCCTGGTGCAAATTTTGCTGGGACACTTGGGACATTTCCGACCCGAAACGTGCAAATTCCTGGGCTTGGGCGTAAGCAACCAGTAACTTCAACATCTGCCCTGCAAGCCGCTTCTGGCGGCCAATCTGGCCACGTCCACCAACACGGCTCACACTCATGCCCACATTGACTGCCGGACGCATAGTATCACGGAACACTTTCATGTCCAGTATCCATTGCCCGTCAGTAATGGACATGACGTTTGTCGGCAAATACGATGTAATGTCGCCACCCGCAGCAAAAATCATCGGTAATGCCGTCAGTGTTTTGTGATTACTGGCCAGTTTGCCGGCGCGCTCCAAAAGCGAGGAGTGCACAAAGAACATATCGCCAGGATACGAATCACGCCCCGGACTCATGCCAGATAGCAACGCAATTTCACGGTAAGTATGCGCATGTGCAGTCAGGTCATCGTATACAATAAGTACATCTTGATTAACGTGCTGCCATAAGTATTCAGCTATGCTACATGCTACATACGGAGCTAAGTAGCTCATGATAAGGGAGTCCGACATGGTTGACACAACCACTACCGATTGTTTCATTGCATCAAAAGCCTTCAGCCTAGAGAGCAACATATCTACATCACTGCGGCGTTTTGCAATAAGCACATAAATGCTCACCACATCTGTATTAGTCTGGTTCAGGACAATCTGTGTGGCAAGCGTAGACTTACCTGATTTCCCATCACCTAATATCGCCATACGTTGGCCGCGCACCAAAGGGAACATAGTGTCTATAACCGTGATGCCGGTTTCCAGCTGTTTATCGAGCGCTTCACGGGTGTGAAACGGTGGCGCCTGGGAGAAGACCGGCCATACTGCGTCAGCGGCGATCGGGCCTTTGCCGTCCAAGGGCTCACCCGTAACCGAGACGACACGCCCAATATAGTCTTTGCCAACTTTAGTAACCAGCTGGTCATGTTGCATTACAGCCGTTGTGCCAACAGTAACAGTCTTTGTGCCAAGATGCAGTACTATAATATGGTCCTCGTATATGTGGTGCACATACCCTTTGCTCCCATCTTCAAAAAGCACGAGGGCATGCACTCTTATCGGATGCATACCTTTGATCTTAACCATAAAACGATCTATAGCTATAATTTCGCCAACAGGGTTACCTGAAGCCACTAGCTGGTCAAAGTGTCTGCCACTCATCGCAGAACCACATTTTCTTCAATTGACGCTACTAACAACTGCCGTTGCCTGCGAAATCGGTCCCGTAAACTAAAGTCAAATACTTTGCTGTTGGTGCGCACGATGCATCCTGCTGCAATGTTTGGCTGCAGCCCCAACTGTAATAGTGCGTATGGATGGATATTTGTTCGTAGCCACGTGACCACCTTTGACGTAAACGCTGAAGAAGGATCAGTTGCAAAACTGATATGTAGTATCGGCGCCTTGTGTTCAACATCACGCAAAAAGTTGACAAGCTTTTCACGGTCAGGTCCCAAAAGCAAGTTCATCATGTTATTGGTAGCCAACGCATCCAGGATGCGTGAAACTTTGGGTAGGGGCACCTGTTTTCCTTGGTCACGAATGTGCGCCTGAGCCATATATTCTTCAAGCGCCTCCAGCTCCCGCTGTAAGCGCCGCACCTCTACAGGTCCGGATGCGATGGTTGGCAACGTAAAGTACGATGCCGGAGATTGTCCCTCAAGCGCCATTGACGACGTCCTCTAAGATTGCCTGCTTGTTGGCCTCAAGCTCGCCTAAGATATACTCAAGTTGGTCATTCAAATCAATTTGATTCCCTATGGCCGCAAGTACGTAATGGTTCACAATATCCGCCATATTTTGGTCGAAACGTCTAATCTGTTTCGCTTTCTCGTCGGCAACTTCCTTCTCTAGCTGGGCAGTTAATACCTGTCTTTGTTCGTCTATAGTAACCTTGGTCTTCTCGATTGACTCTATTGCCAACTGCTTAGCATCGCTCACGGCACTCTCATAGTTAGAAAAAGCCTCTTTAAGGTCACGGCTTATTTGATCTTTCATATAATCATTAAGCTGGGCAGTCGTCAGCCGCAAGTCCTGCTGCAGGAACATGGCGTTTTCGCCCAGTATCTTTTCGAAGTGCAGCCGCCCGCGATTACGCAGCTCTTCCCGAAATTCATTGTTAAATATATGCTCTACGTCTTGTTTAGCAGCTTCTTGGAAGGTTTCGGCAGTTTTTTTGACAGGCATTGCCCGATGCAGCCGAAAGACGACATACAGAAACGCCGTGCCACTGGCAAAGATAAACCCTAAGATAAATATGAGCCACCAAATCGTCATTACTTGCGTACCAACCCACCCGACATAAGCATTATACTTTCAGTAATAAATATACCGCAAATACACCGATAATAAAAACAATTAGTGCCAGTACAATTACCTGGGTCAGGTTACGGAAAATGGAGTGCCGGGCTAGTGGGTTGCGGCCGATGGCAATCATGCTGCTGTGTACGCCAGCATACAAAATGCTACCAGAGATAAGAATACACAGTACCAGCATAATAAGACCCGCGTAAATCCTATACGCACTAACGTGGCGCTCAGCTATAATGACCGAGGCTTTGTATAGGAACTGTGGAACTCCGGTTTGATTAGCCGGGACAAACAAAGGATTGTGCGCAACCGATACAGCTACCGCGAGCCGCCCAATACTCACCTGCTTCTTGCCTTTATTGGTCTGGAGCTCCATTGTACTCACCGCATCTGTAGTACCGGCAAAATCCTTCAGCGCCTTGCCGATAATGAGCGGTTCGTTATTCTGCATCTTCATGCCAACGCCAGGGATAGAGGATATGGTCACGAAATCCCCTTCCTGTATGGGGCCACTCTGTGTGCTGACCAGTACATTGTATTGGCCTTCAGTCGCAACATAGACTTGCTGGTCAGTGCCAACGTTAGCTAACGATACTGCAGACTCACCGGATGATACGACAACACCCAGCATTTCTTTGATATCTTTTGCCGCAAGAGCTTCAACCTTGGTAGAATCTTTAGGTTTCAGACGCACGATCATACCGTTTTGTAAACTTTTATCACTCAGGTATCCTTGGGTAACGTCCTGGGCCAACGCGCTAGTAGCAATAACTGTACTGCCGCACAGTACCAGGACAAAAAAGAGTAGAAAACCTGGGAGTATCTGTTTTTGTATGCCCATTTACCTACAAGTATATAATCAGATTACTCAGCGGGCAATGATATTGCCTAAGGTTGACGCAGCATATCTGACAGCGTCCTCATTGGTTGGCCGACCCATACTGAAACGCAATGACGAACGGGCAGCTTCGTCACTCAGCCCCAGGGCTTTTAAGACATGGGAAGGCTCTTCGTCACTGGCGCTACAGGCTGATCCAGCCGCCGCCATAATGCCAGCCTCATCGAGTTGCATAAGCAGACGTTCGTTATCCTGGCCTGGGATCATGATGTGCACGTTATTTGGTAAACGGTGCTTGCGCGGGCCATTGACCGCCAGACCGGGGATATTGTTTTCAGCTATTGCAAAAAAAAGCTGCTGCAAACCTTTCAGCCGCACCGTCTCTTGGACACGCTGTTGTTGTGCCAGCTCCAATGCAGCTGTAAACCCCATGATGCCGGCGATATTCTCAGTACCGCCCCGCCAGCCCCGTTCCTGGCCGCCGCCTACAATCTGCGGCTTCAACCTGGTCCGGGCGGCGGCAAATAATATTCCGGATTGCTTGGGCCCATATATCTTGCCCCCATTAAGAGTCATGAAATCAACACCTAAGCCGGCAACGTGCAAGTCCAGGTAGTTCGCTGCCTGGGCCGCATCAGTATGAAGATATAATGGCCGCTCGTTGCCGGCTTTGCGCCGTGCATAGCGTACTTCCTCTAGCATAAGGGCTATGTGCCGGATTGGCTGCACGCTACCTACTTCGTTGTTGGCATATATGACACTCACTAGCACTGTATGTTCGTCAATAAGCTCTCTGAGTGCATCCATGTCAACAATGCCCTGCGGCGATACAAGCGCCTCTTTGTGCTGGTAGAGACGGGCAGGCTGTAGCACTGAATCATGCTCAATACTGCTCACGACGACATTGCCATCTGTATATTCTTCAAGCACACCTCGGATTACCAGGTTATTCGCCTCAGTCGCTCCAGCGGTAAAGATGATCTCACTTGGTCTGGAACCCAAAATCAGAGCTACCCGCCCGCGGGCAGCTTCTATATCTTTACGTACATTAACGGCACGCAAATAAGTAGCCGACGGGTTATAAAACCGGTCGGTAAAATAAGGTCGCATGACTGCTAACACACGGGGCTCCACTGGCGTTGCTGCGGCATAGTCAAGGTATACAGTGTTTCTACTCATACTAATAAACTGACCGTAGTTTCTGTCTTTCTTTTAGGTCACCCTTACTATCTTCTTACGCGTACAGTTCGGCATGTACACGGTCATTATACAACTTGACCGCTTTATGCAAACGACGGCCTTCTTGAGGAGTCACATAGCGGTACGGCTGGCCGTCTTGTGCTTTTAGTACGCCATCAGGACGGACTTCATAGCGGGTTGTAATAGCACGCCTGACACCTTTTCGGTCGACCCACTCTTCGTGCCATACCCACGTATATTCATTCAAGCAAAAGAATTCGCGGCGGCCTCCTTCAGATACAAAACCAAATAGCTCACCACCGAGCTTGGCTTCTTTGCGTATAAGCTTGCGGTAATACTGAACCTCACGTTCTTCATTATCCTGACTCTTCAGTAGACTGAGTATCTTGAACATAAGCAAACCGCTGGCTACTTTGACCCACTTAAGATATTAAATTGTTCGGTTTGGACCGGAATCTTAC
>JBGTMJ010000061.1:0-16410 GCA_041743655.1 Saccharimonadales bacterium (SeqCode)
ACCCTCTTATACTATTCTTAAAAGCTGGGGGTTTACTGTAAAAAATATAACTCTCATGCTTATATAAATGTGTTTACGCTTGTTCAGGTATAATTTGTTCTATGGCCAGAACTGTTAACCAAGGTATGCCAAGGGCTACAAATGGTCGAGTCGCAGTGTTTATTATCTTTTTGCTTCTGCTCTATATAATACTTCCGAGGATAGGTAGCTTTTCAGACAGCTTAGGCTTATTGCGCCGCGCACAGTTTGAACAGGTAGTTCTGGCCGGCCTACTGATAGCTATAACCTATATTTTTGCAGCCGGTATTTACCATGCGCTCGCAGGGAAAAAACTAACCTTTCGCCGTACGTTGCTCGTGCAAATTGCCTCGGCTTTTGCTAACAGGCTGTTGCCTGCTGGTTTGGGGGGCTTAACACTCAATGCGGCATACTTGCGGAAGTCTGGGTACAGTTTGGCTGAGTCACTGGCTACAGTTGCTACCAATAATATTCTAGGTGCCATAGGGCACATTCTACTTCTGGTCGTAGTAGTGATGATTGGGGGTTACGACGTCCTTTACCGTAATTGGCATGTGCCGAACGTTGAGGGCAGTTGGGTGATTGCTGTCGGCTTAACGCTGCTTGGTGTCATCTTGTTGCTTGCGAAGAACCTACGACAGTACCTGTATACTTTAGGGTCAGACGTGTACCGATCCGTCGTTGGCATGCGTCAACAACCCTGGCGTCTAGCTTGCGGGTTATCTCTCTCCATTGCTCTTACTATATTCCATGTGCTTGCCTTGCATCTATGTATGCGTGCGGTCGGTGGAGACATTTCATTGTTGGCAGTATTTGTGGTTTTTACAATCGGCATTATCGCTGGTACTGCCACGCCAACACCAGGTGGTTTAGGTGGTGTAGAAGCGGGCTTGGTCGGCGGGCTTGTAGCGTACGGCCTCAATGCCTCTGAAGCGTTGGCAGCGGTGTTGCTCTATAGATTAATTGCCTATTGGCTACTTCTGTTGCCGGGTTTTATAGCATTTCTATGTATTCGCAAACGGTATATAGCAATTCGTGGTTTATAAACCAAGTCTGCTACCTAGAGCGGACAGTTCGGCACTGGTTGGCCAAGGGTTAAAGACACAACCCTCAAGATCAATCGACTGTTGTTGCATCACCGGCGCCGATTGGCCTGGCCCATCGCAGTGTTTATGCCCGAAACTGAGCCAGTGTCCGGTCTCATGGTTTATAAGCATTGAGCGGTAATCTTCCAAACTGCCACCACTGGCATTCCAGGCTGGGCTGGCCCCCTGCCAGCGATCAAAGTTAAGGACTACATTCGCGCCGACACGGCAACTCCACATTGGGTCGCAGATCGCTCCAAAAGTAGGCAGCAGGTTTGCGCTACTCAACCAGACGGTAAAGTCACAATTGCTTGCCGCATTTTGGAAATCGATTTGACCGCCGAGTGACCATCCGCGCGGGTCGCCCAATGTACTTTGGAGTTTTTGCCGCAATGTACTCAAGTGGTCAGTGTCGACCCCTTTGGAAGCCACACAATACGTGTAGGTCTTTTTCGCTACGTATGCAACTAATGTGATGTCGGTATTTTTACGGTTGGTCAGTCCCGTTGTGATGGTTGCAACTACATGGTTTGTGCCTTGTACCCGAATCCCGAAGAGACTGCCGGTCTTGTTGATATATTCACTTATACTATCTGCTGATAGCTGGTATATCTCACCCGACTGTATGTACCATGTTGCAATATCCGCACGGGTAGCCTGTCTGCTTTTGCCATTATAGCGCAAGGTAATAGTAGTGCTCAGTTGTTGGTCTAAAGCCTGTTGGTCGTCGCTGAGGTTGATAGCATGAACCTTAGGTTTAATTCGATGAGTAGGTACGCGTATGTTTGTGTTGGCTTCGTCAAGACTATCGTAAAGACGTTGGCGTAACGTTGACTGGTCAAGCTCATAGCCCTCTGCAGCCGGCACAATATTGACAGTCGGTCCGTCAAGTACCAGGCGGGCATTGACCGGCTCTTTACGAAAGGTTTGCTCAAGCTCTTGGGCTTTTTGGGTGAACACTTTGTCATCAATGGCAACGGGAGCTAATAATTGAGCAGACTTGAACAGGTTCAGTATTGGCAGCCAAGAGCGCTGTTCATGCGCGCTATCAGTTGTGCGGCTGGCATTTTGCTGCGCCCCAAACTCCTTAAGGGGAACAGTAGTTTTCTGATTGTCGCTGATTAGCATGACCGACTCAGGTAACAGGTTGAGCTCATCGGTCTTTTGGGCGAGGCTACCGTACGTAACACTTCCTAAGGCCGCATTCATAACGCTTGTCCGTGGGTACGTGCGATTGCGATATACGGCCCAAAGCCCGACATTGGCAATAGTGAATATGATGAGCAGTGAACAAAGTATGACTGCTATAACTCGCCACTTTGGCGTGCGTATGTTTGGCCGCAAATGCCGTCTAGGACCTCTTACTACCATATATCTTTTAGTATAACTTACCTTGGCCGGTTGCCATGTACACGTTGGCTGCTAGCATTTACAAGTAGGCAGCTAGGCCACGTTTGTTTGGGAGAAAGGACGCAGCCATCGCTGTGCGGGTGCATTGCTTGAGCTCCTTTTCGCTCAGTATCCCATTGTCCCTTAATATGCGGTATTGGCTTCGTAGCCGGCACCCCTCTATTACTTCCGGCCAGTCAGTGTTGATACAAAATTTTACTTTGTTTTCTATGAATGTACGTAAGATAAACTTCATCTCATCCATGTTCTCTACGGCTTGGGTTGCGAGGTTGGATAAGGGGCACACCTCTAAAACAATTTTTCGACGTAGCAACTCCTGCATGAGCGGTTTGTCGTAAGCCGCAAGTATACCATGGCCAATACGCTGGGGGTTCAGATACTCTATCGCGTCCCACATATCGTTGGCCTTCCGTATTTCGCCGGAATGGACAGTAACCTTTAGCCCATGGCGTCGTGCCTTCTGGAAGAGGGTCGCATACTCTTTGAGCCGAAAATTAGGACTGGCTGGCCCGGCAACATCTATACCAACTATACCGCGTTTATGATATTTGATGGCCTTTTCGATAATAGTAGTATTGCGTTCCAAATCGTATTCCCGGGCTATACAGAATACGATACCCGCGGAGAGCTGCCTGTGCTCAAGAAGCGCACGCTCCATGCCGCGGAGCATGGCCATGATGAGGTGGTCTAGATCTACCTCGGCATTCAGGTTGTGTTTCATGGGGTTGGTGCGAAGCTCCATGAGGATAATACCGTTTGCCCTGTATGCGCCGCTCATCGTATGATAGGTGGCTGCTTCCACAGCCAGGGTGCCGGAGCTAAGGCGATCCAATATAGGGTGGTAAATCTCGTTGAAGTATCGGTTGAGCGGCATTGGCCGTGACGGCGATAACGTCACGTACTCGCAAAATTCATGGAATTCGTCTTTGGGCAGTTTGATCCCCATACTGTTAGCAATTTGCCACAATATTCCAGGGTCAATGGAGGTACCCAGATGGGCGTGCAGCTCTGCAAGAGGATAATCTGGAAATATATCTACATTATTGTGTTGCAGTTGCTGACGTGCCATTACTGCTTATGACGGCTTGATCCATAGAACATTATCGATGTAACCGCTTGCCCCTGAACCACCAGTGAGTATAACCTGTAAAGACGCTTTCTTAACAGCTGTTGAGGTCGGCTTGTAACTAAGGGTCACATTACCTGTCGATACGCTGCGTGGACCGGCATAGTACTTGCCGCTCACCCAGTTGCCAGCAGCGTCATATTCGTCCACGTAGAAACCTATCTCATTGTTCTGAATCGTCAGCAGTTTGACATATGGCTTCAAGGTATATGTAACCACACTGTCTACGTCCAATTTTGGCGAAAACAAATGTGCATTGCCCGTAGTAGGGGCAGTCATCTTAACTGACTTTGCCTGGTTCTCAGGGCTACCGTTGTTAGAGCTGTCGGACGCGAATGCTGCCGCGTTGTCGGTGGTCCAACCGGCACTTATGCCACTATCGAACGTGCTGTTGGGCATAATGTTAGTTGTTGCGGGTGGGGGTGGTGTAGTAGGGCCACTGCCGTCCAGAGCAAACCATTGAAAGTTATCGAGGTACGCAGTAATACCAGAATTGGGTGTTACATACACTTGCAAGCTTGCCTGTTTGACGTTTACGGAAGTCGGTTTGTAGGTAAAGGCAATTGATTTTACATAAGGCGTGCTCTCGGCCCGCTTCCACTGCCCGCTTACCCAGTTACCACTGATGTCATATTCGTCGATGTAGTAACCAAGCTCACCGCTGGTCCGGCTTGAGAGGTTAAGAAAACTCTTGAGTAAGTATGTCTTGGTCATATCTACCGCAGTTTTTGGAGTGAATAAGTGCGTGCTTGTTGTGGGTGCAGCAGCTATCTTAATGGAATTAGTCGAGCTTGGGAAGCTGCCGTTGTTGGCTGTATCCTTGGAAACGGCTGTTGCCGTATCGGTAGTCCAGCCATTGGCAATGCCACTATCGAACGTGCTGTTGGGCAGTAGGTTTATATCACTCGTTATTACACCTTGTTTGGGGTTTACGGTCTTAATGAGGCCTGCGGTTTGCTTAGACTTGACATATGCGGCTATCTGACCAAGTTTTGCTGTGCTGTATTCAAAATCATCAGGGTCGGTACTTGGAGTGACTTTTATATCATGAAAAGTTAAGACCAGCCAGTGCTTGCCGGCGATAGCTGCGTCGATTTTGGCTTTTACTTGAGCAACAGTTACGCCCTCCTGAACAGGGTAATTATTCAAAAGATAGTCGTTAAAGGGCCAGATGTTATTGTCTACATCGGCAAAACCACGGTGAGAAGTATAGAACTTGGCAATTTGGGCCAGCACAGCTGGGTCGTAATCGCCATATGGGCTGGCAAAGCTTGTGGCATTAATGCCACGCGCGGCCAAGTCAGCCTTACTTTGGGACAACTCTTGGACAACCTGGGCAGTCGTGAGTTTGTTTGCCTGGCATTCCGGAGGCGTATTGCTGGTCAAACATGGGTGCGTTACGGTATGCGAGCCAATCTCCCAGCCATAGGTAGTTTGCAATTGGGCAATCTGATTCCAGGTCATGTAGGGAGTGTCCGTTTTTGCCCGGCACGTATTAGGGACAGTTGTCATACCAACACAACTGGTGGTTACATAACTTGTTCCGCTTAGGCCGTATGTTGCAAGCGTAGGAGCTGCCTGAGTTCTAACACTGGCAAAGCCATCATCAAATGTAAAAGAAACCCTTGCTGTTGCGGCGGGCTGCGAGACGACGGCTAAAGCCTGGACAGGTAGCACGATACCGCTAATAAGTATTGCTGCTAACGTTGTGGCTAACCATTTTTTTCGGGGGCGGTATAATTTTGAAATTGTCACGTTCGCTTACACCTTTCGTTTGCTGGCTTTATCTTCTCACCTCGGACGTTCTATTCGAAATTATACCACAGTAACGCAAGAAGGTAAAGCTTATCTTACAGGAGAATATACCCACACCTCAAGGAACAACAAAAGAAGAGTTTTCTAACCAATAGGTTGCAGTGATAAACTACTGGCAGTATGCTACTCCGTTTCAAGCCCGCTACTAAAGACCCTAGCGACATCCTAGATACTGCCTACGTACGGTCTTTGTGGCAACGATCCGGCTCGTCATATAGCGCAGCTGCCCAGAAAGTGACAGGATTGACGTTTATCAATCAAGGACTAACTGTCTCCTGTGGTCAATATAAGCTTAATACGTCCGGTATAGCCTATAGAGAAGCAGTTAAGATCACTACCCATCGTTTTGTAGCCGGAAGCGGATTTAAACATGCACGTAAGGAAGACAACGAACTTTTAGCCGTTCTGACCCATGAATTGGGTCACAGGCTACTGGCTGAACATAGGATAGTTCCTCCATACCCCTACCCTAGGCGAGATTATGAGATGCACCGTATGTTGTTTGTCTTCTTGTATGACACATGGGTGACGGCATTTGGAGAAGCCAAGGCCAAAGAATTCACCGTTTATCATGATTATCCAAACGAGCCAGAATATAGGGAACATTATGATTCCTGGAACTGGGCTAGGCATTTACCGCCGAACAAGCGTAAGAGACTTACTGCATATCTAGTCAAGCATAAACGGTTACCGGCTGGACCTGTTTCGAGTAGCGTACCGGCGCCATCTTTTACTCCGCAAAAAGACGACTCTTTCTTAGATGCATGGAGAGTAAAACGGACAAGCACAAAAGCATCCGTACAACACGGCCCATGGGCTAAGAGATATTTCTGACTGGGTTATTACTAGCGGATATTCCCTTGTGTTTTTGAGAAACCTTGCACCATTTATATCTATATAGTAAATAGCTGGTTCAGTCTTCTCCGTAAAATCAATAGAGTATATCCATTCGACATAGTGCCTTAAGCTCACTCAGACAGACTATTTCTAATGTTAATTTTCAAGTGATTTTATGACATCAAGGAGGTCGCTCAGGCTTATTTCGGCCTTAATAACGTAGCCGTCCATGTCTTGTTTCACTTCTGGACTTACTTTGCTGGCATCGCCTAGGTTGGTGAGCATCACAATTTTTGTCGTTGTGCAGTTGTAGGAGGGGTCGTGGCGTAAGATCTTCAAGACTTCAAAACCGTCTTTCTTGGGCATCATGATGTCTAAAAATATCAGGTCTGGCCTGTATACCTTGGCCTTTTCGATACCATCCTCACCATCATTTGCCGTCATAACATCATAGCCATGATCCTTCAGGAATAACAGATACAAGTTTCGTAATTCAACATTGTCTTCAACGAGCAGTATTTTTTGTAACCCAGCCACGGTGCCTCCTAATTGATATTTGTTCTGATTGTTCAAGGTGAGCGGCAGCAAGACGATCGGATGTCAGTACTGGTATGCTATAGGTAAACACTGATCCTTTACCTTCTTCTGATTGTACGCTAATTGAACCACCATGGCGTTCCATTATAGACTTCGAAATGAAAAGTCCCAAACCGGTACCTGAGCTACCGCTGTCCAATCCGCCATGCACGCGGTAGAATTTCGTGAAAAGATTTGGCAAGGCGTCCCTCGGTATGCCAATGCCAGTATCTTTTACGTGTACAAGATAGTTGTCATCTTTGCGTTCCAGTGTTACACCAATCTGCCCCTTATCAAGGGTGTACTTAATTGAGTTAGATAGCAAGTTATTAATGACTTCCCGCAAAGCAATTTCGTCTCCTATAACTTTACAGCTCTCTGGGGGTCCGTAGTATGTCATTACTATCTGTTTTTCCTGGGCACTGAATTGCGAATCCTGTACTGCCTGTGAAACACTGTCCGCAATATCCATTTCGTCCATATGGAGTGCTAGTGTCCCCCGTTCAATGCGCGTGACATCCAATAGGTTGTTAATGAGGCCGCCAAGTTCGGCAGTACTTTTAAGGGCTTGCTGTAAGTAGCCTCCGGATTCAACGTTAGTATCTCCAGATTTCCTATAACGGAGAAGCTCAAGATACCCACGAACGGCAGCAAGCGGCGTACGTAGTTCGTGGGCTGCCATAGAAACGAAGTCAATCTTCATGTCTTCCAATTCGCGGCTTTTTGTTTCGTCGTGGATCGTAATGATCGTTTGCGCTTCGGCTTGGTCCTGGGCGCTAATACGGCCAACAAATACCCTTACAAAATGCGTACTGTTATCAGGGCTGGTGTATTGCAAATCATTGTATGTGTTGGTGCCTGAAGCGTTGTAGTTGATGCCAAAGGCACGCATCCCTCTCCGCCACATAAACACTTCATTAATATTTTTGCCCACCAAACCATCAATACTACGTGTGGCCAGCGAGGCAGCGGCATGGTTGGCAATGACGATATTCCCCGTCTTATCGATAGCCACAATACTTTCGGTTGTACTGTCCAATATAATCTGTAAACGGTTACGCTGTGCCTCGATACTAGACACAAATTCCGCAAGGCTAAGACCCATAGTATTAATGCTTTCACCCAAGGCGCCTATCTCATCGCTGCGGTGCAGGTCTATCTTATTTGAGAAATCCCCTTGTCCGATAAGCTTGGCAATATGAGCGATACGTAAAATTGGCCGGGTAAACAATAAGGCAAGATACCAGGCAAGCAGTGCAATGATAGCCATCGAAAAAATAATAATTCCAAATAGTGAGTTCCTTAATTGAGCAATGGGAGCAAAAGCTTCTTTTTGGTCTATTTTTGTAGCAACTACCCAGTCGGCAAAACCGATAGCACGGGCTGCAACTATGACCTCCTGATCACGGTAGTCATAGACATGGGTATACGTTGCTGGCGTATCCTCAAACAGGTTAAGTGAGCTGAGATTCTCTGCTAACGCCGCATCGGTATTAAACCGTAAAGGGAATAAAGGTACAGTGTTATTCTTAACGTCTTTTTCAGCTATTATGGTTTCACCGGTTGCTCCAAGCCCGGTATAGTCTTGCAAGGCGGCAACAATATCATCTGTGCGAAACATAACGCTTATAATGGCGGATTCCTTTTTGTTAATGCTGACCTTGGACGATATATTTAATTTGTTGATGCCGTCACGTGCATCTTCGCTCACAGTAATGTTCGTGCTATCCCCAGAGTGCAGCAGTGTTTGGTCGACTAATTTTTGATTGGTAGTTCCGCTCAGTGTTGATGCAAATACGTTGCCGTTAAGGTCAGCGAGCGTGATAACCTGTATGTCGGGTATCTCAGTCTTCTTCGCTTTTAGTGCCTTATTGATGCTGTCGAGGGCAGACGTATGCTTGGACTGCAGATAGTTCGCTAGTGCAACCTGGAAGTCGTATTTGTTGACCAGCTTCGTCACTTCTTCTTGCTTACTCTGCAGCAAGCCGGTGATATTCTGCTCTTGCTTAATGGATATGCTGGCCAGTTGGTCGGCTGTATTACTGCTTAACTCCCTACTAATGGTTACGTAAGCTACCGTGCCCACAGCTAATGTAGGTATAAGCCCAGTGCATAACAAAATAATTATTGATTTTAGTCTAATACTCACTGGTACTTATTCCTGACAGTAATTGATTGCACGTTATGCTACTGCTCGAGGACGGTAAACTTCCCGTCTTTGATCTGCAGTAAGTCATACTTATACGCTGGATCCGAAATTTCACCAGCCTGGTCGAAAGCTATATCTGCAGAAACACCCTTGAACGTGATGTTAGGTAGCTTGTTTTTAACCTGTTCTCCCGTTGTAGCACCCTGTTTTACAGCTGTATATATTGCGTGGAAGGCATCGTAAGCCTGAGGCGCTGCATATAGCTGATCTGTGATCTGATATTCATTGACAATAGACTGTTTGAAAGATTTACTGCCGGTAGGGAATGAAGTTATCGTCAGGCCTTCTACAGCCTCCGGCGCGTTGCTAATGATGGTTTCGTCATAGAAGATATCCGCACCGAACAACGGTGTCTGCATGCCTGCTTCACGGGCCAGCTTTATAACAGCGGTTCCCGTAACAACAGAATTTGGCGCAACAAATATAGCCTCAGGGTTATTGGCTTTAATCGTACTAATTTGTTCTCCGAGGTCGATTACATCGGGTTCAGCAAAAGCGGTAGCAACAACCTTGCCACCCAGTGCTTCAAACTTTTCCTGAAACACCTTGTTCATACCAGTGCCGTAAGGTTCGTTGGTATAGAATACAGCAATAGTACGGATGCCTCTATCGTATATGGCTTGGGCAATGAAAGAGCCTTGGAATGTATCTGGGGGGATCACTCTAAAGAAGTAGTCGTCGGGCTTGGTAAGTGTGGGGCTTGAGGCTGAAGGGCTTATGAGGGGTATCTTGGCATTGTTAGCGAATGGCAATGCTGCAACACTAGCACTGGAACACCCTTCACCAATGATTGCTATGACTTTTTTCTCTATAAGGCGTTTAATGGCTGCTTCAGCGGCCTTTGCGTCACATTTTGAATCTTCCTGGATGATGTCAATGTTGTCGGCATTAAGTTGTTTTTTAGCAAGGAGCATACCTTTGCTCGTTCCATTACCCATTGCCGCTGATCCGCCGCTAAACGCCATCATAAGCCCTACCTTGACGTTGCTGACTGGCTTTGGCTTTTTGTATATAAATTTGTAATATACTATGCCAGCCAAACCAAGAAGTTCTGCAATAATAAAGATGGTAAGCACAATGACTGCTAGCGGTCGCCCTCCTTTACTGCCTGGCTGGTGTGTGACTAGCCCTGTAGAAGAGTCAGAATTGTATGCTGCAGGATCGTTAGAATTGGGATTCATTGTGCTTATGCCTTTTAATTAATCTAATAATCATTGATTGCCGCTATATTTGTCAAGCATCGATTACCCTGCTCTGTTATAAAGCCGCCTACAGAGTACGAAAATTGCCTCTTAATTTGCATGTGTGGTTACTCTGCTCTCCGCCTCGTTACGTTTGAAAAGTACAAGCGGTGCGATACCAAACACAAGAACAAGTGCATAAATTACCGCAAAGCCACACATAATGCTTGGTATGCCTGCGAATGTCTGGGGGTTTAGGGCATTGACCATGCCGGTTGGCAAAATAAAGCTTAAGTAACCAATTACCTGAAATGTAAGTGCCTTACGTATATCCGGCTTTGCGGTGCGGCTATAGCGCAGCGACATAACAATTCCGGCGATTAGCAGCGCATAATAGTAGGCAAAAAACAGATCTCCATATGGGTCTGATAGCTGGAATATGGCATAGTTGCCGGCGCATGCATGGCCTACAAACGCTGCTGTATCAAATGCGAACGCGCCTGCGAACATGATGCTGCTGGCATATCCTGCGCCAACAATCGCCCGTGATTTTCGTCCGGCAATCTCGGTTACCAAATGCAACCCCAATGCCGGCAGGAGTGCGATGGCTACATATCCTACTCGTGACCAGTTCGCCACCGAGGCATTAACACCACAGACTTGATATTCCGCAAATTGAAAGATAGCCAAACATACCAGGAGACTTGCTATGATGCGGCCGGTCTGTGAAGTGCGGTAGCGAACAAGGGTATATACCAAAAGCAATGCCTCAATTGCAAAGGTGGCTATCATAACTGGCGGAGAAAAACAGAAGAGCGTGTTACGGTTCCTGTGGGGCGTCTGCATAATTACCTAGTAGTTTATATGTTTGATGCCGTTTATGCTATAGCTTATTAGTGCAATTGTCATAGCTTGATTGTGTGGTTATCACTGAGGTTTAAGCTTTGTAATGTGTTGTTGTGTCTTTTCTAACAAATTTTTGTACTAGTTTGCCTATGAGTGCTGCGAGTAGTAACAGGATGCCTAAAACAGCGGCTATCATATAACTATGGGAGAGGCTGGAACCTATTTCATTGGCAACATTTGGCGGCAGCGCACCAAGCGGTGCGTCGCCATCCTTGGGTGGATGTGATAGCAGTAGGCCAGCTATAGCACCTACCGGGCTTACTACCAACAATATAGTTCCAGGGCTTACTAAACGGCCCCAACCAGCACTGAAGTAAATCGTAGTTACTAAAAACAGCACAGCCGCTACAGCAGTAATTACAAAAATGCGATGCAGTGTCTGGTGGGTTTTCTTAGTGAATACACCAAGAAGTGATGCGTTTTTAGTAAACTCTTTCTGCTCGTTGACGTCTGTAGTAAATTTGGCTGCAGCACCAGCAGGGCCGTAGTCGTATATAGGCTCGGTGATTTGGCGAAAAAGCTTGAGCCGGAGCTCGCGTGCGCTCAAAGTGACGACGTCCTGTTTCGAAATTTTAACTTGAGGAAATTGCGGAATCGGGCTTACCGTATCTCCAGGCAGATTTTGTATCTTTTGACGGAACTCTTCTAGCCCTTTTTCGTCGTCCAGACCTTCTTTACTGAACAGGCCGGCAACGAGGGTGGTCGATATATTAAGTGCACGTTCTTTGGCGGTCAGTGTGCTTAAGTTAAACATCAAAAGCGCGACGCCTAAAGCCAAAAAAGATAGAATGCCACATACCCATTTAATATCAACGTGCCAATAGGGTCTACTTTGCATTGATGCCCCTGGCCTTTTCGTAGTTAGCAATATATTGTTCGGGCGTGTACATTTCGATAGCCTGACCAATTAGTTCCAGAGGCAAATCGTCAAGCGATTTGAAACGGACGCAACTCTTGCCCATGTCCAGCTTCTTGCCGGTTTTCTTAAATTCTGCTTTAAACCAGTTTTCTAACTCGCCGTACACACTCGTCAGATATAAAGACATATAATTCTTCTGGGAGGCGAGCGCTACATATCCAAGCGGCTGTTTGTTATAGGTGCTGGGGTATCTTTCAAGCGGAATGTAATAGCTGATCATGCCCCACAGCATGCCCTCTTCGTAGCCTTTGGGCATATGCTTTTTAATTAGTTTACGTAATTCCGATAAGGGGCGTTCTCTGTCTTCTGGCAGACCCGCCAAGTAATCGTCTACAGCTTGCGCTTTGCTTTGCATACTTTAAAAAGTATACCACCCATGCTTGCCACCTGTGATATTCAAGCACGATCATAATCTCTGGTTGTTTGCGTACAAAGCAGTATTACTCACGAAAGAGTCATTGTTCTTTCATCCTTAGGGTTGCCAAGAGATAGTAGGTTGACTTTGACAGCCAATTGGACCAACAGACAGCCTGCCAGTTATTGTATCGTTAAGCTAAGTATTACGTAGGACTATTTTATAGTTTCTTGAGCAGCTCTTTCCAGTATGGCCGCCAATGTTCGACTTGTTCGCTTGACTCTAGTTTTTCATGCTGGACGCTGAGCGCGGCTTTGCCTGGGACCTTTTGGTAGATGTTGACATTTACCCGCGAACCATCAGCCAGTCCACAGCGCCAGTAGCGCCATTTGTCCGTTGTAGTAATTTCCGGGGCACGAGAGATCGTAATTTCCGAGAATTCATTTCTACCGCCAACAAGTTTTACCCAGGTCTCAAGCGCTTGGTCAAAGGTGCCATCCAGCGTCTTACCTACTGAAACGGAAAACTCGCCGTCGCAATCTTGTCCTGGTACCCGCCGTCCAATGTGCTGCTCGTAGGCTACGGTGACTGTCTGCGCCCACCATCCTGGCGCACCTTTGTCATACACTTTTTTGGCAATCTCTTTATGCGACAATTGTGGCGCATTGATGCTCTCAAGATAGGCCAGCCATTCTTCCCATGGTCTGCCTGTACCTTTTTCGATAGCTAGCGTGCTTATTGGCTGTGACATGGTGGTATCATAGCATTATGTAATAAGGGTGGCGTAATAAACAACCCGCCTTGTGTCTAACCAATAGTTGTTTTGGCGGTGCTGCTGCGTGTGAAGCTTTCCAACAGCCCCAAGACCGATGTGGGGCTGGAAAGCATGTGGTTAGCTGGAGTTGGGGATTCACCGACTGCTAAGCTAAATGCCTGCTTCGGCAGGGCGGCGAACAGATGCTCGTCGGTAACATCGTCGCCTGCTGCCAAAATAAAGTCGAAACTGTCGCTGGCAAGCCAATACGCAGCTGCGTCGCCTTTGTTTATACGTGAGGATTTAACTTCAATGACCTTGTGCCCCATGAGGACCGTAAGGTCCAGTCCGGCTGTCGCATAGTCTAAACTAACGCGCAGTTTATGTACTACAAGAGTGGCAGCTGTTTTGTCTGCAAGACGGTAATGCCACGCAAGGGTAGATTGTTTCTCTTCAATAAACGATCCGGGCAATTGCTCTGCGGCAGCTTGCATAAGCGCCATGATAGACGGCCACCAGCTTTGGCTGGGAGAAGTTGCTGAATGCCAGTCGCTACCGTATGGCTTTACAAAAAAACCATGCTCGGCAGCAAGCCCAATGTTAAGATTGCCAAGCCAGGCGTCCAATGTTGCCTGATCACGTCCACTGACAATAACTACTTCATTTTGTTTGTCGGCAGCAAGCTCTTCCAGGACTTCCAGCAATTGTGCACCAGGTATAGCTTGGGCTGGTGACGCGGCTAATTCGACAAGGGTTCCATCGTAATCAAGCAGTAGTAGCCGTCTTTCGGCACGCCTATAGGCGTCAATAATAGACTGCATACTACTTATAATAGATTATGCTAGAAACTATCACAATGTGCTAACATTGATAGCTAACACTAGTATGGAGTGCTAACGGATTACAATTTATGAGTGCAGCATCGAAGTTAATCGTTGTTTCAAATCGCCTGTCCATCAGTATTAGTGAGTATTCTCACGGATTACGCTATGCGAGTAGCCCAAGTGGTCTAGCAGCAGCGCTTAGTTCAGCTCTACGTAGCAAATCAACAGTCTGGATTGGCTGGAACGGCATGCGTCGTGGTTTACGCAAGGACGAGCTTGATTCGTTGCATCTGCCACAACAGTTACAGCCAATTAATCTAGCACAGAGTTTCTACCGCTCTTATTATAATAACTTCTCAAACGGGTCGCT
The DNA here is from genome assembly GCA_041743655.1 of Saccharimonadales bacterium (SeqCode). Classification (GTDB taxonomy): domain Bacteria; phylum Patescibacteriota; class Saccharimonadia; order Saccharimonadales; family UBA4665; genus JARIHD01. The sequence continues at coordinate 14,386 of JBGTMJ010000061.1, forward strand.
TTGGCCAATCCTGCACGGTTTTAAGCCGCGCCGGATGTATGACCAAGCTGATTGGCAGGCTAGTCTTGCCGTAACGCAGCGGTTTGCAGCTAAGGTCGTAGCTTTGGCCAAGCCTCAGGATATAATTTGGATCCATGACTTCCATTTAATTATGCTGCCGCGAACTTTACGTGAACTTGGATGTACGAACCGTATAGGCTACTTCTTGCATACGCCTTTCGCTAGACCGAAGCTTTTTCAAACATTGCCACATTATCGCGAAATGCTTGAAAGCCTTCAGCTGACTGATGTATGTGGATTTCAAACAGACGACGACGTGCAGCGGTTTAAGGCGTGTCAAACATTGATTACTAGGCCTGGACGCATAACACAACCACTTACAAAAGCATTTCCGGTAGGTATTGACTATCACCATTATGCCGATGCCAGCACTACTGCACCGGTACGTAAATATACACAGGCCTTCAAAAAGTCATTCAGATTGAAAACCGTTATCCTATCAGTATCCCGGTTAGATTATACAAAAGGTATTGTTCGACAGCTAATGGCTGTTGAGGGTCTGCTTACCGATACTCCCAAGTCGCAAGAGTTTATTTACAAGCTGATCGTTGCTCCCTCTAGGGAAGATCTGTCCGAGTATCAGGAGTTAAAACAAAATATTGAAAAGTTGGTTGGCCGGATCAATAAACGTTTTGGCACGTCCGACTGGCAGCCTGTGCAATACGATTATCGTAGCGTACAGTTCGACGAGCTTGTCGCTTTATATCGCCGGGCAGATATTATGCTTGTTGTTCCACTGATCGATGGTATGAACTTGGTAGCTAAGGAGTTTGTTGCAGCAAAGTCAAATATGGGCGTGCTTATACTCAGTAAAACAGCCGGCGCAGCTCAGCAGTTAACTACGGCTCTCCAGGTCGATCCAACTAGTTTGAAGGAAGTTATCGCAGCATTGAAAACAGCTGTTACTATGCCGTCAATGGAACGTCGTCTTCGCCATAGAGCCATGCGTAAAATTGTTAAGCAAGAGAATGCCTTTTTGTGGGTAGAAACCTTTACAGCCGTGCTGCTGGCAACCCGAAAGGCCGATAAGCAGACGGCTACGATTTAAAGGTTTTTATGTACAGTCCTATTTCAGGTAGAACGACTCGCTTAGGCTATATCGTACTTGCGCAGGACGGTGTCAATATACGCAGATTCTAATTGCAAAGATTTGAGAAGTTTTGTAGAAGGTCGAAATCGGTATTCTTCAATAGCCAGTTCATAGCCCTCACCTTCAACAATCTTTATACCCTCACCTTCAAGCAACTCTTTCTGAAGTAAGGGCGTATTAGCTTGGTTACCTTTAATCGTAATCCTGCCTGCGTTATTCAGTACCCGCCACCAGGGAAAATCAGACGTGCCTTCAAGGCTTCTCATTGTCCAGCCAACCTGCCGGGCTGCCCGTGGAGCGCCAATATAAGCTGCGACTTGGCCGTAACTTACCACCTTCCCCTCAGGTACTAAGCGGACTACTTTAAGGATCGCATCCTGGAATTCAGTCATGTTTCTAAGTATAGGGTATTATCTGGTTCGCGGGTAACAAGTGGATTTTGGGGTGAATGAGGCGCACAATGGTTATGTAAATAAGAAGGAGATACAGTATGTTGAAGGACGCGCCAGTAATAGCTATTTTACCCGCTACCGATTTAGAACGGGCTAAGGATTTTTACCAGAACAAATTGGGCTTAACGCCAAAGCAGTTGCCGGTTAATGACCCTTTGATCTTCCAGGCGGGTAATAATACAAGCCTGCTTCTGTACTACCGTGCCGAAGGGACCAAGGCTGAGCACACGGTTGCTGGGTTTAACGTAAAGGACATTGGGCAGACGATTAAAGATTTGGAGTCCAAAGGTGTGACGTTTGAAGATTACGATCAGCCAGGGCTTAAAACAGTGAATCATATTATGGACTACGGTCTTGCCAAATCCGCCTGGTTCAAGGACACCGAGGGCAACATACTGGCCATTAACCAGATATAACATTGAA
>JBGTMJ010000062.1:0-26203 GCA_041743655.1 Saccharimonadales bacterium (SeqCode)
GACTACTTTGGCATCAATCTGTAAGCTGCTCTTTTCATCAGTGTGTGGCTGACCCCCCTCAGAGCGTTTGTAGGTCTTGGTGCTTGGGTCGTAGTCGTAGTGGGAGTTGTATAATGCGCCTGAAATGTTGAAGTCTAGTATGCGTGCCGTTGGCTGGGCGCTGGGCGCTTCACGGTCCTTACGGGCAAAGCCGGTAAAAGCACTTTTGTCCCACCCTTTCTCTATTTGTTTCTCACGTAGCTTGGTGACACTACTGTACATATTGTGTGGCGCAGCACGGTTGCTAACACGCCAGTACGGACCAGGGTTACTAAACTGGTCCAGGTCTTTAGCAACACCTTGCCTGAGCAGCGCAAGAGCTTCGTTGCTACCTCCTACGTGGGCTACTGCGGCGTTAAAACCTGCCAGCCATTGTACATAGTAGGATCGCACGCTACGAACAGGCCCAATATATTCCGGGCTGGTGTCCTGGAAGAGTGCCAGGAAACGGGTAATGCCTCCTTCGGCTACCGCTTCGAATACTACGCCAGCATCAATAAGGCCAGCTTGGGGACGAGCGGACTGGCTGTTTTCAATCATCACAGCTGTTACGGGGCGGTCGTTAAGGACAGGTTCAACTTGTAACCCTGTCAGTGTGGATGCAACAGTCGTTGGTTGTGGTGGCTTGGGCTTTTCTTTCTTCACGATGCTGGGTTGTGCAACCGGCTGTGGATCTTTGCGTAAGGCAACGAAAGCGAAGACAGCGCTGCTAAGCAGTACAACTGCTACTGTCCCAATAATAATCCACTGCTTTTTGGTAATATTCCGCAAGCGATCCTTAATAGTATCTATAAAATTGTTTCGTTTGTTATTAGGTGGCTTTGGTTCAGACGTCTGGGGTTGCTGATCTTCCTCGGCAGCAATTGTCTCTGGCGGCTTGAATGCTGTGGAACGTTCCTGTTCTGTATCACTGTTTTGAGCTGGTTTGTAGGCCACCTGTCTTATCCGACGACGTGGTAAAAAGTCGTTGTTCATACCAAGCATTGTAACAGTGCTTACGCTTGTTTATCCAGCTTATTCTGTGACCAGTCTGGAGAGGGGGTCGTCCCCCTCTCCGCGCGCGGAGTAATCTACTGATTACTCCGGCTGTACTCTCCCAAGCGGAATCAGAATAATCTGGAGTGAATCCAGCTTATTCTGTTTTCATCTTAATTAAAGGGTTTTTAGTGCTATGTCAATGCGCCGTAATGATACTTCACGTCCCAAAACTGCTAAGGTATCAGCAAGACCAGGGCTGGCAGGTGCCTGCGTAGTGGCTATACGCACAAGACTGAATAAAATGGCTGGCTTTTGACCGGTTGATTCCAGAAGCTGATTAAGCCGTGTGGTGAGATCTTGGATTGAGAAATCACTCGCCGTGAGTGCGGCTTTGCTCTGTTCTAGCAATTGCTTGATCTGGTTTTTTTCTAGTTTCTTGAGTTGCTTATGGCTGCTGACCAGCTCAGGGTTAACTGGGGGATCGGTAAAGAAAAAGCCTGTTAGGTGGGGTAACTCAGCAAGGTATTTAAGGCGTTCTTGTATAATCGCCAGTACGGATTTCTTATAGGCTTCATCGTACTTGGTAGCTTCTGGTGGCCAAAAGTCTTTGCTGCGGTCGTACAGTTCATCGATTGGTAATTCCCGAATAAAATGGCCATTCACCCATAGCAAACGTTGCTGATCAAAACGTGCCCCACCACGTTGTACGCGGTCTAAGCTAAACTTCTCCATCAACTCACGAATAGTAAATATCTCTTGCTCAGTGCCGTCATTCCAGCCAAGAGTGGCCATGAAGCTTACCAAGGATTCTGGCAGATACCCTTCGCGGGCATAATCGAGTATGTCTTTTGCCCCGTCACGTTTGCTGAGCTTTTTCTTGCCATCCAGCCCCATGACAAATGGGACAGTGGCAAGTAATGGCTTCTCAATCTCTAAAGCCTCATATAAATTTAAGAATTTCGGTACGCTGGCAATGAACTCCTGAGAACGTATGACATGCGTACACTGCATAAGTAAGTCATCGATGATATGACAGAAGTTGTACGTTGGATAGCCGTCGGATTTGATGAGGATAATATCGTCTATTGCCTCTTCACTTGCCGACAAATCTCCCATGACTTCGTCGTGCCAGCTGTAGGCTTTAGGTTCTGACTTAAACCGCAATGGCTGGGTGCCATCCCATACAGCAGCCCGCTGACCAGCAGATTCTGGCCGGTGGTTACGAAATAAGAAAGGACGTTTTGCGGCTTTGGCTTGTCCACGAAATACATTGACCTCTTCGGGTGTGTAAGGATCGGCGTATGCCCGCCCCTTCTCTAACAGTTTCTGTGCCCATTCCTTGTATATGTCCAAACGCTCACTCTGCTTGTACGGTGCATAAGGGCCGCCAACATCGACGCCTTCGTCCCAATCCAGGCCTAACCATCGCAGGCTATCAGTGATATGTTTGTCGGAACCCTCTACTTCACGTGCTTTATCCGTATCTTCAAGCCGAAGGATGAACGTGCCGCCAGTCTGACGCGCAATAAGCCATGCGAATAATGCAGTACGGACACCACCGACGTGTAAATAACCGGTGGGGCTTGGAGCAAATCGGGTACGAGCTTTCATGTATCTCTTATTATAAGAGAAACTTCTTTAAAAAGTAAAAGGTAGTAGCATATATTACATGCTCGTGGCGAGTGATACGAGATCGCTCGTGCCTAGTGAGGCGTTGCCATTGATGCCATACAAAATGCCACCATTGACCCAAGTGGCGTTATTGTCATAAATGTAAATGGTACGGCCTTGGCTCTGTATGGTTCGGGTGGGAGCTCCACGCTGTTCAAGGTTTTGATCAAGTAATGTTGTACTGTTCCAGTCTGATACAACCTGCGTAATCTTGTATGAACTGTCGCCCGAACGGTAGGTCATCTCTATTTTTCCCTTACTAGCTTTGACGCCATTTGCAAGCGCATAACCAGTTGGTTTATAGGTGGGAGCGGCAGCATGAAAACCGGCATGCATGGAGGCTACGTTCAGCTCGATGGCTGGTAAGTTGAGATAAGTGACAAATCCGCCGATGATAAGGAAAGCTGCAACACCTGCCAGCCCACTCACCAGTTTCCGGTGACGAACAGACCGCCGCCCCTGCTTCTTATGGATAGGTTCTTCATGGCTTGTAGCTTGGGCTAACGCTGATTCGAACAGATTGGTGGCTGATTGAGGCTCTTCTTTTAGCACAACGCGTTGAGCGATCGGCAATTCGTAGTGTAAGTGCTGTTTTTTTTGTGCCGAACTGTTGTGGTGCGTTTTTGCAGGGGCGGTGGGCAGCGCTGCCTCATTATTGAAATGCTGGATGTGATGACTTTTAGCAACATGCTTTGCATGACTCAGCCGTATAGGGTTAACCTGAGTAACGGATATTTTCTTTTCGAGGGGCAGGGCTATTGCAGCCGCTGGCTTAGCCATAATCTCGGCTGGCGAGGCAGTCTTGATAGCTGGCTTTAGATTGGCTTTAGGCTTACTCACCACGTGGCGCATAAGCGTACGGGCACGTTGCGGTTGGTGGGCCGTGGTGGCTTTAGGTTTGGGCCTCTGTATGTCGAAGTGTCTTGCGGTTGGGGCTTTTGCAGCCGGTTGCTTTTGTCTGGTGTCGCTTGCAGTATGAGTTTTTGCGGCAAGTTGGCTCTCTGATTGTCTGGCACCGGGTATGAAACCATCAACAGAGCGGCCACGGTGTGCTTTAGCATATTTTGCCTGAGAGGCAGGAGTGGCTTGTACTAAGCTTTCGCTAAGCAAGGCGCCCGTGAGGGCGTCATACTGTTTACCGTTCAGTTCGATGATGTTATTGTGGCCCACGTTCTCGTTTTACCCTCTTGCTTATGCAGTGGCTTTTTTAGTCTTTTAAGCGTAAGTTACATTTATCTTATCTCGCTCTTGCCATATGCGCAAGCATACACTCTAGACATGGCCAATAAAAAGCACACGGCTCCTTGGAAACTAGCCTATAATAGTACACAAATGGAATTCCTAGATCCCAAGAAACAAAAAGCATATCTTATAAGACTTACGATTGGCTACGTCCTGGTGGGCATGGCGTTAGTCCTGACTACGATTATATTGCTATACCATGCTTACGGTTTTGGTATTAAGAACGGTGAGGTCATACAAAATGGGCTTATATTTGTGTCAACAAACCCACGACCCACAGATATATACGTCAACGACCAGAAGCACAAAGAGACTACCAATACCCGTTTGCTGATGCCCGCCGGCCAGTACAAGTTCAGGCTGGAACGTCCAGGTTATCATGCGTGGAAACGAGCTATTAACGTTGAGGGTGGAGCAATTGTACGCTTTGATTACCCGGTGCTCTTCCCTGCTGAGCTAGTCACCGCCACTACAAAGAAGTATGATGCGAAACCAGGCCTTGTGAGCCAGAGCCCAAATCGTCGCTGGCTTATCGTACAAAGCGGATCTAACCAAACAAGTATGGAACTTTTTGATCTTAACGACCCCAGACAAGCACCGGCGGGACTTATATTGCCTCCAAATGTACTTGGTCTTACGGCCGGTACCCATAGCTGGGAAAGCTTAGAATGGGCAAATGATAACCGCCACGTTCTACTGCGACATACTACGGACAATAAAGGCGTACAGGCGAGTGAATATATTTTGTTGGACCGTGAGGATATACAAGCTTCCAGGAATTTGACCACCGTGCTCGGCCTAAACCCCACTAAGATCGAGCTAAGGGATAAAAAGTTCGACAAGTACTTTTTATACGATCAAGCGGCGCAGATACTAACCACGGCAACCTTAGAAAACCCTATTCCACAGCCATACCTGAGCGGCGTGCTAAGCTTTAAAACACATGGTAGAGACAGGGTGCTATTTATAACTGATCGTGACAGCCTTGCCGGAAAAGTAGCAGTCAAACTCTTCCAGGAAGGCAAGACCTATCCTATCCGCCAGGTTACCGTCGGTGCTACTTATTTGCTGGATATCACTCAGTACAGCGGTGCATGGTATATCGTCACTGGGGCGCCAAACGAGAACCGCACCTATGTATATAAAAACCCAGCTTCCACCTTGAGTGATAAACCTAAAGAGCCTTTAGTGCCTGTTCAGGTGCTTAAGACCACGAATCCTAATCATGTCTCATTCTCGGACAATGCTCGCTTCATTGTTGTCGAACAGGGCCAACAATTTTCCGTATATGATGCCGAAACCGACAAAGGCTACGCGTATACTTTACCTGGTCCTATGGACCCACCCCAGACTCATGCTACCTGGATGGATGGACACCGGATGATGTATGTAAGTAATGGCACATTGGTTGTGTTTGATTTCGACAATACCAATCAACAGAAACTAGGTGCCGCAGACCCAGCCTTTATACCGGTGTTTGACAGAGAATATACGTTTATTTATTCGTTCGTAACATCGACGGCTCAAGCTGCTAACGGTACCGGAGTATTCCAGTTTGCGTTGAACAATACAGCACTGCTCGCCCCCCAGGACCAGTAACTGTACTGTCGGTGCTTGACTCTATAAGTCCCACTGCCAAAGCCTACTCCAGAAGCTCGGTCCTTCGCTTGGTAGTTCGGCTGGTGTCTCAGGCGCAGTACTTGTTGTTGGTGCGATTGCTCCACTTGGATCTGGGCTGATCTGTTCGCCCCATACAACCAGACGGTTTGTGGATGTGCCTGGCGGGTCACAGGTGATAAGGATGGCGGTAGCAGTCTTATCAGGCAGGTCATTCAATACAGAAACCTCATCTGGAGCTACGATTTTCTTGTCAAAGACACGATACGTGTAAATCTTTTTTTCATAAGTTACGTAGAAGATGTCACCGGGTACAAGCTTGTGTAAAAGCACAAAAGCAAACTTATACTTACCTTTGTTGAAGATATTGTTACTGGAGTGGCCAAAGAAGGCAGCATTGCCCTGCTGTCCTGGAATTGAGGTAGTTGGATACTGTATCACGCCTTCTTCCAGAGCTTTCTGAATAGCTCCTTCGTCAACGGAAGCCAGATTGTAGACAACAGGTATTTGCACGTTGATTTTAGGAATAAGTATTTCGGGCGTTTCGCTGACAGCTACACTGTCCGAGCTAACAATAATAGGCGTAGCACTTACATGGCGGCTGGGCTGTATAAACGGGGCCAGGAACCGCTCATTAAAAAAACCAAATAATAGGATAAACAAGACTATGAGCCCGGTACCAAGGCCAAAAGCAAGTGAACGCAAGTGTTGCTTGGTTTTTTCTTGTGCCTCGTTACTCGTTCGTACGCGCCCGACAATCCGCTGCTTGAATCTCTCTGTCGAAGAGCGGTTGTGGTGTGGAAGTGCTGGCAGTGTGTGGGCGATAACTCTAGAATTATAAACCGGAGCATCCTGCGTATGTTTGGACGCTGCTTCCTGCTGTATATGACGCTCATAAGATGAGGGTTTTCGGGCATTCATTTCATAGAATTCGCGCCATACCTGATGTTTCTCGCTATCCGGTAGCCCTACGTAGTAATTATGCCACTCGGTGTGAATCTGGGCTAATGGTTTGCCTGACGTACTGAGTTCGTACATGAATTGCTGGTGTTTGGAGTGGCGGGCTTGAGGTTTCGTAGCACTAGCTATCTCCTGTTTGACGGAAGGCTCTTCGTAATAGAGTGCCTCTAACTTGCTGCGAATAAGTTCGACCGCAGGGTTGCTGTTTGCGCCATCACGTTGTTTGCCGTGATGATGGGACACTGGGGAAGGCGGAACAAGATCTTTTGACAGAGGTTGAATAGTAAGCCCTTCACGATGGCGAAGCGTATACCCACTCTTTTTGTCGGTATCTTCTTGTTGGTCACTGTCATCACTTGGAAATAATGGTCGTATCACGCTAACTGTGCCTCTTTAGGTTCGCTTTCTTCCTATAAGTATAGTACAATACGCCCTTGTTAGCAGCCTACCAGCAACCTATTAAGTATTTGGGCGGGTGGCGGAATTGGTAGACGCGCTGGACTCAAAATCCTGTGAGCTTGCGCTCGTGAGGGTTCGATTCCCTCCTCGCCCACCAAAGTAAAAGATTGACAACAATGTCGATCTTTTACTTTGGTCAGACTAGAAGAGATCGAACTCGTGGAGTCGAATCCGCCAGTGGCGGTTAAGAAATCTTTGCTTGGACGCCATACAGCATCTGGCGCTACCACGGGCAAAATGGGGATTCCCTCTTCCCTTGATTGCAGAATGCCCCGAAAACGAACCGGCCGGCCTTATCCTTGTCCACTAAACTTTAATCTATGAAAAAGGGGTGGGCTGCTATGTGTTGAGTGCGACGGTGGACATATTTGCATACGCCCAGGGCTAGTAGGATCATTGTCAGGTGTTGTCATCGTGACAACCTTGCCCGGAGTATTGTATACGGTAACGTTACCAGAAGTGGTTGTTATGATTCCTCCTTGTAATCCGTCAATGTCAAGGACTTCGATGTCTCCTCTACGTGATGTTAAGTTAAAGGTCTTAATTTTTGCGTCAGAAAGTACGATAGAAGCCATTGTTGAGAGGATCCGTACTCTATCCGCGTGCGCCGCTTCAACGTCAATACGACCCGAAGCTACTACTATATCGTGGCTTCTGGAAAAATAACCTTCAGGAAGAGTGAGCACGATGTGAGGATCCCCTAAAACATCGTTAGAGTTCTTGCCAGACACATCTCTTACAACAAGGTGTTCGTCTTTGAACATATGTTTAATAGCATCGGTGTTATCTTGCAAAGTCAGCTTAGGAACTTTCAAAGCTTTATCCCCTTCAGCAAATTCCAGGTTCGCGTTATTTAGGTCGAAATATGTATACTTGAGCCCTTCTAGCATAAAAGAAGATTTCATAATTGCCATATCCTTAAGTTTAGTTGAGCATATTATATCCTGTTCTTTGTAATATTACAACTGAGTTATTGCACTGGGATGACAATACAGGCTATACACCCCTGCCGTAATCCCTTCAAACGGTCTACTCCGGTTCTGTATCCACCACACCACTCCATAGGTAGCTGTTTCCAATTGCCAAGTCGAGGTGTCTGCAATAAGTTTCGTGCTACTAACTTCTCCCTTCACTCCTACTAAGATATAACCCGCATGTTTAACAGTCAGATATAGCGCATATCGATCGGTAAAACCATGGAGCCAGTCAACAAGATGCATAAGATCCATAGTGGATGCGACTGGTCTTTCATAGTTGGCTGCAACTGCAAGTCGTTGCAGCTGTGGCAGGGTAAGCACCAGTGCCGTGTTTGGGCGTTCTAAGACACTGAGTGGCGAAGCAATAATATAATCTATACTATCATTTGTAAGTACGGTCATTGCTTCATGCTTCTGAAGGAACTTTTCGACTAGAATTGCAGTCTCTGAGTTGCGTCCGAGGTCGCCTGCGAATAATACTCCGTCTGCCCACTTGCTCCCCTCGATTAGCTCCCCAAGAGCTGCTTGCGCAAAACTACCACTTGGCGTGCTAGGAGCAAATTCACCGTTTTCGATATGAGGACCGACAACTTTCTGAATAGCACTGGGAAGCAACACACGTGTCGTACCAATACCTGCTTTTATGCTTTCCGCGTAAGCCTCTGCCGGTGCCGCAAACCCATGGAGGTTGCCACCTATCAGCAAAAGCTTGCCGCTTAAGTGCCGGTTTTCAGGCTGGCTCCACTCCAGTTTCGGAAAGAGTGGTTTTCCTTGCTCTTGCTTATGCCAAAAATCCGCAGTCATGCCGTTGGCGCCAATATTTAGATATCCAAGGTAAGGCTTACCGGACAATGATCGGAACCCATAACGCTTGGTTCGATTGTGGCAGCCTTAACTTTGTCTTTGAGCGTTCCAGAGATTAAGAAATAGTCTATACGCCAGCCCACGTTACGTGTACGAGCGCTGGCAAAATGGCTCCACCAGGTGTAGTAGCCGTTACCTTGCTTAAATAACCTGAGCGTATCTACGAAGCCGGAATCAATGAATGCCTGGAAGCCAGCGCGCTCCTCGTTGGTGAAGCCCTTTTTCCCCTGGTTAGGCTTGGGGTTCGCTAGGTCGTCTTCGGTATGGGCGACGTTTAAATCACCACAAAATATAACCGGCTTGTATTTTTCTAATTGCTTGCAGTATGCCAGAAACGCTGGGTCCCAATGGTTTTGGCGCAGGGGGATACGACTTAAATCGTCTTTGGCGTTTGGCGTGTAGACGGTGACTATATAGAACCTATCGTATTCAGCGGTGATTACCCTGCCTTCTTTGTTAGGGTCGCCGTAGATGTCTCCCGTGACCTTATATGCTTGGATGATACTTTCCGGCAGGCCTTTGGTGACTGTAAGCGGCTTTACTTTCGAAAAAATAGCTGTCCCAGAATAGCCTTTTTTCTCCGCAGAGTTCCAATATTCTTGATAATCGGGAAGGTCAATCTCGGCCTGCCCTTGCTCTGCCTTGGTTTCCTGCAAACACAATATGTCAGGCTGATGCTTCTGCATAAAGGGTACGAATTGTTCTTTGCGGACAACAGCGCGTATGCCGTTAACATTCCAGGAGTAAATTCTCATAATCTACTTCCGCTCTAACTTCCGCAGACGGTCATCTTGTTGGTTATACTTTTTGTCATCGCTGCGGTCATCTTGCCAAATCCGGGCAGTTTCACGCTCCAACTTTTGTATGCGGTCCTCGAGCTGGGGTATCTTACGTATCTCCTGCTGAATATACGCAATGGCGTCTATAGAACGGCGGATCTCCTCACGGGTTTGACGGTGTGCGTCTGTAAGACCCCGCAAAGATTCACTTATATCACTCCGGGTGCGGACGAGGCTATTGGCGTCCTCACGGACAGTGTTGTGTGAATCAGTCAGCTTCCGCACGTGTTCGTGAACAGCACGATGGCTGTTGTTAAGTTCCTGAAGGCTGGTATACAGGCGTTGCTGGTATTCCACAATAGTTTTCATGTCACTGTGCGTGACGAATATATTCTTAAGGGCTTCAATAAATTCAGGGTCGTCTGTACCATGCATGCTACTATTTTACCATTTAAAGGAGTATGTTGCATTTTGTCAGTGATGATTATGTTTGGCTATAGTTGAAAAGCTATTGGTTTTGCCGGCAATGTCTGCTAGTCTTATGGGCAATGTATAAACGTATTCTTCTCAAAATCTCGGGTGAACAACTGTCTGGAAAACATGAATTTGGGATTGATACGGAAGTTGTAGATTATCTTGCAAAGGAATGTTCTAAAGTTGTTGCGGCCGGTTGTCAGCTTGTGCTGGTCATTGGTGGGGGTAACCTTGTACGTGGTGCGGAGCTTGCCGGAAATGGCATTAAACGTGTTACAGCCGACCAGATGGGTATGCTTTCTGGCCTTATGAATGCCATGGCTCTTACTGACATTTTCGAGAGCCAGGGTTTGGCTACCCGCTGTATGAGCAATATTTTTGCCACCCAGGTTGCGGAGTCATACTCCTTTCGTTTAGCAGAGAAGCACCTGGAGCGTAATCGAGTTGTGGTTATCGCCGGCGGCCTTGGCCGTCCTTTTTTTACCCATGATACTGCCGCTGTAAGCCTTGGCCTTGAACTTGATTGCGATATCGTCATTAAAGCGACGAAAGTTGACGGTGTATACGACAAAGATCCTGCTAAATACCCCGGTGCCAAGAGGTTTGCAAAAATCAACTACCAGGCAGCTATCGAGAATGCGGCTATCAAGGTCATGGACAAGGCGGCCCTGGGCCTAGCCATGGAACAAAAAATGCCTTTAGTTGTCCTTGATGCCGAAACGCCAGGCAACCTGCTAAAGGTAGCCATGGGTAAGCCCGCCGGTACAATCGTTAGTAAGGGTTAAGCTGCTTGCTCTCGAAGCCTGCTTTAAGCCCTGTTTCCAATGTTGTGGTTGCATGACAGCTAAAACTGCTGCCCGAACCATCTGCAAAGAATAATTGACATATTATACCGTTGGTACTATACTAATGGCATAGTATGATTTTAGATGACTATGAACAACAATTGCTAAACGGATGGGAAGACGTCTTTAAAAAAGGCCAGCTTACGATGTGGATATTGCTGAGCCTTAAGGATGGCCCAAAGCATATGGCGGAAATTAAGGCTTTAATAAAGGATCTTACAAACGGAACTCTTTCAGCAGATGATCAAAGTATGTACCGGGCATTGCGGCGTTATTACGATGCGGAAATGGTGGCTTTTACGAGCCAAACCGGCAACAGTGGCCCTGACCGTAAAGTATATAGCCTCACTCCCACCGGCATGCGTGTGCTAACTCAGTTTTTAGACCGTAATATCACTGGCGTTTTTTACAAGCCAGCAACGAGTGCCCTAATTACAAGGAGATTAAAAAATGAGTAACGATTTAAATAATATCGTGCCCGCCAAGGAGACGGGAAATAGTATGAGAGCTAGGGTAACAAGATATATAAATGCATTAAAGTTCAGGCTTAAACCCGGATCGCCCATTAAGCTTTGGCAACTTTACGCCATCATGCTTATTGGCTATTTCTTTATTCCGATTGGCGTATGGGTACTTATGCCTGAATTTTATTCTTGGGTACATGGTTACTCATGGCTCTTCATTCTAGTCATCCCTGTCAGTTTTATCTTGACTGATATACTGTTGCGGACCTGGTTGCATTATATTCGAGGGAGCATTGGCGCCGCAGAAGTCGTGTTCTGGTGGCTTTTATTCTTTCTATTGTTTGCACCTGGAATCATTGCCATTGCATACGATTTTATAACCGGCTTCCAATATGTTGGGGCCGAGGTAGATACGAACGGTAAGCTGGCACAGGTCGGTATTGGCATTGGCATTGTCCTGTTCCTGCTCTACTTATTCATCAGTGGTGATAAGCAATTGAAAAAGTTGCAATCAGACACCATTAAAGACACTGATAAGAAAAAGTTATTCCAATAGTTGACTCTTCAGATAGCTCGAATAACTCTCAGCTCTTATCTGCTCTAATATAAAAATGACCCGCAGTTTGACGGGTCATTTTTAATAGCGGAACACACGGGTCTGGAACTTGTTCCCTGTCTCATATTCTAGCAGTAATAGCGTCAATATAGCGTGGGTCAGGAGGCGGATATTGACAGGATCTGCCATTTTACTTGTTTAATACTGAGCATTCAAACGCATCGGTTAAAATAGAGGTAATGTACGAAGAGAGATCATCGACATCCGACCTAATAAACTGCGTTTGGCATGCGGTTGCCAAAGAGAGCGCAACTTTTACTGATCCAGCTAACGAATATTGGGGACTGGCATTCACAAAACATGTCAATGGTTCGTTTTCTGCTGAGCTTGTTGGCCCCACGCTCAAACCTCGTAGTATGGATAGTCATTCGGGAGAAGAGTATTGGGGTATGGAATTTAAGGCACATGTCGTTATGCGTGGTGTCAATAAACAAATTATCCTGGGAGATTTTATAAAGCTGCCCGTGTCACGGGGTTGCTTTTATGTTGCAAAAACCGACTATGACATACCGAGTTACGAGACACTGGAAAGTATGGTTGATCAGTTAGAAAAAAGCGGAGTTATTGCAGGCAGCGATATTATCCGCAAGTCTCTTGGCGGTAATGAAAAAAATATCTCACAGCGCAGCCGACAAAGACACTTCAAGCAAGTTACAGGGCTGACAAAGAAGCAGATTACGCAGCTAGAACGTGCCCGGCACGCATTCTTTTTGCTACAAAGCGGCAGCAATGCCACTGAGGTTGCCAATGAAGTGGGCTACTCTGACCAAGCTCACATGATACGCTCGTTAAAGGCTATTAGGTCGGAAACTCCTGCACAAATCATTGCTCGGTACGCTAGCCGCAAGTAGATACTGGCGGATTTATTCAATACCCTAAGATTTATCTGCGACATACTAGCTATGAAGTAACTAAAAGGAAAGAATTTATGAAAAGTAGCATCATACCAGCCGCTCCAGAGGGCTACAACACAGTTGATTCGTTTATTATTACTAAAGATGCGCTCAAGCTAATAGCGTTTTTAGAAAAAGTATTCGGAGCCGAAGAAGTAAAAGAGGCTCACACTGTTGACGATGATGGCTTGCTGCTACACTCAGAGTTAAAGATTGGCAGCTCAGTAGTTATGATTGCCGACAGAAAGGTGGGCTGGCCGTTTACGCCTAGCTTATTGAGGGTATATGTTGATGATGTTGAACAGGCACTACAGACCGCAAAGAAACTAGGAGCAAAAATTGTAACCGAGCCAACTGATTTTTACGGCGACAAACTCTCCCGCTTCCAAGACCCCTGGAGCAATTTGTGGTGGGTATACGAGCATGGAAAAGAAGTAAGCTGGGAGGCGACTATCGACGGTACTAGTGATGAAGCGTGGGTTTCAGAACCAACCAAAGAATTAATGTACATACATGATACTCTCATGGATGTGATGAAAAAACTGGGGCGTTGATAGCTCTTAGTCAAAATATAGTGTACTTAGGTTCGTTTGTGGGATTGTTTCAAAGCTCGCAAACCAGAAATTGCACTCCCATGCGCAAGTTAGACGCCCTAACAGAAAGCTTGATACAATAAAACCATATGACCAAGAAACCATAATCCCCAGTACCTGATGGCTATCATACCTTCAACCCATGGATTATCCCAAAGAACGGTGCTCCACAATTAATTCAATTTCTGGAATAGGTATTTGAGGCTAAAGGAGGTAAAGGAAGCACGCATCCCCGATACTGACAGCCTCCTGGTTCATTCGGAAGTGAGTATCGTTCATTACCTAACATCTCCACCTAAATGAAAATGACCCTCTCCTTTAGTAGACGCTTTAAGGGAGTGGGTCGGATCCGAACTTTATTTTTGGCGGAGAGGGCGGGATTCGAACCCGCGATCCCGATTGCTCGGGATACACACTTTCCAGGCGTGCTCCTTCAACCACTCGGACACCTCTCCAAAAAGACCCTCGTATTATACCGTAAAAGTTAGCGGTTACTAAGTAAGGAATAGCTAGAGAAACAGCGGGGATAATTCTGGAGATTTGACCACGGAAGTCCAAATGTGTTATTCAAACACATTTGGAAGCCGTACCTCAAATCGGAGGAATTATCCCCGCTGTTTCTCTTCTCGACTCATAGCATGAAAAATTACTACGTTAGTTGCTTGCGGCATACGCAAATAAGCAGTTACACTCAGGCTGATGTCCTTAATCGCATTACAAGATATGAGCAAATTGTACGGCTTCGGTGATGCCACTGCCCTGGCACTCGACGAAGTGTCTTTGACCATAGAAGCAAACGAGTTTGTTGCTGTTATGGGTCCAAGTGGGTGTGGCAAGTCGACACTTATGAACATTATTGGTTTACTTGACAGGCCGACTCATGGTGACTATCTGCTGCGCGGCCGACATGTTTCTAAATTACGACAGGGCCAACGTGCTAAGATCCGGCGCGATACCGTGGGCTTTGTATTCCAGTCGTTTAATCTTTTGCCGCGCATGACAGTGCTGGAGAATATTGCTTTGCCCTTGGTGTATAAAGGAGTGTCGTTTGGTCGCCGTGCTAAATTAGCTTCAAATATGATTGACCGCGTCGGTTTGCGTGACCGGGCACTCTATTATCCAAGGCACTTAAGCGGCGGGCAGGCCCAGTGTGCCGCAATCGCCCGGGCGCTCATTAACGACCCGAGTATCATTATTGCCGATGAACCAACCGGCAACTTGGATAGTGCCAGCAGCAGGTTGGTTATGGAGCTGTTAAGCGACATACACAAAATGGGCAACACTATTCTGTTCGTTACCCATAACCCTGAGCTTACGAGGTACGCTACACGCGTGGTCTATATGCATGACGGTGCTATCATCCACGATGAGCAGACAGCAATTGGCGAAGTCGCAGCTACCGCTAAAAGAATTATGTTTTCTGTGCCCTCCAAGACAGAGGAAGATGACTTAGCAGGCGTTTCGTTACTTATGAAGATGGTCCCTGACGTTAGTCAAAGCGACGCAAACAATAAGCCTGATAAGAAGGCTGCAAAAGCGAAGAACAGGCGTGGAAAGCCTAAGGGACGTAAATCCCGTGGAGCACATATATGAGTGCCCTAGCAAGAGGTAGCATAAAAATGGCTTTTGACAGCGTGCGCAGCACGAAATGGCGAAGCATGCTAACGATGCTGGGTGTCATTATAGGCATAGTATCGGTAGTTATGGTCGTAGGCATTGGTGAGGGTGTCAAACGTGAAGTAGCACGGCAGATTGACCAGTTCGGCGAAGATCTTATTACTATTCGTCCCGGCAATGTACAGGCAGCTAGGAGTGGTGGTGTTGCCAATACCGACTTATTGTTTGGGCTTAACAGTGTGGGCGGGTTAACCCATAACGACCTGGAAGTGGTCCGCGGTTCCAAGCATGTGCATCTGGCGGCACCACTGAGCGTAGTGCCTGGCTCAGTTCAGGCGCAAGACCGTAAGTTAGAGAATAGTCTGGTGATTGCCACAAACCCAGACTTACCACTGGTGCTGAATCGGGCGGTATCATACGGTGACTTCTTTGATGCAAAAGGAGAGAATGGCAGCTTCGCTATTATTGGCCAATCAGTGGCCCAGGTATTATTTGATGACTCTGCGCCGCTTGGGCAGAGCCTTACATTCCGGGGACGTAGTTTTATTGTCCGGGGCGTATTCGAAGACTTCAAGACTACGCCGCTCTCACCAACGGCAGATTTTAACCATGCTATTTTCATACCATACAACACGGCTGAAAAGTTAACCGGCAGTAGCTTGCAGATATATAGCATTCTGGTGAAACCGGACCGGAGCGAGAATGTTGCTTTGGCAGTAGATGCCGTAAACAAACGTCTGCTTAAATCTCATGGGGGTGAAAAAGATTTCAGCGTGCTTGATCAGAAGCACAACCTGGCTGCCAGCAGCAGTGTCTTAAGCCTGATTACGGCAATGATTGCAGCTGTTGCGGCTATTTCACTTTTGGTGGGGGGCGTTGGTGTTATGAATATTATGTTGGCATCAGTTACTGAACGTACCCATGAGATAGGAGTACGCAAGGCGATCGGTGCTACCAACCGCCAGATTATGAACCAGTTTATTCTGGAATCAACAGTGCTAAGTTTGGTGGGAGGCATTGTTGGAGTAGCTATTTCACTGGCAGGCGTATTCTTGCTTACTATCTATACAAGCCTAAAGCCGGTGGTGTCGTGGGAAGCCATTGCAATTGCTACAGGTGCCTCATTAGTTATTGGTATTGTTTTTGGAGTTGCTCCAGCCATTAAGGCTGCGCGCAAAGATCCGATTGAAGCTTTACGCTATGAATAGCGTGACAATAGCCGCCACACTAGATACAAGCATCAAACTAAAGACTGTCCAGCCCACAACTGTTATGAAAGGATGGTTGGTCCAATGCCCCATAATCTTTTTGTTACTGCTGATAAGTACGATCAGGAGCAAGACTACCGGTGCTACCACAGCATTACCTATGGCCGCGTATATAAGCGCTTTAATTGGATCAATGCCCATAAAATTGATACCTAAGCCTACCATCATCGAAATTATGATGATGCCGTAAAAAGCGTAAGCCTGTTGCAGGTTACGGTACAGGCCTTCTTTCCAGCCGAAACTCTCAGCTAACGCGTACGAACTTGAGCCTGCCAGTACCGGGATTGCCAGAAGCCCGGTACCTATAATACCCAGGGCAAATAAGAAATAGGTGGCATCGCCTGCGAATGGACGAAGTGCCTCAGCGGCTTGGGCTGCCGAGGTGATTTCGGTAATGCCGTTGGCGTGCAAGATACCACCACATGCGGCAATAATAAAGAACATAACCAGGTTGGACAGAAACATGCCTGACCATACATCGACACGCATGTGCTTCATATCGACCGGAGCGGTAGGGGCACGACGATCATGCACGGTGGTTTGGCCTTGCAGTATCTTCTCCTCTACTTCCTGAGAAGTCTGCCAGAAGAACAGATATGGAGAGATTGTTGTTCCTAATACGGCGCATAATATCAGGAGGTGCTCCTTGGTGAAAGAGAAGTCTGGTACTATTGAATGTTTAAGAATTTCCGACCAATCCAGGTTCGCCAGGATGGCAGAAAGAATATATGAGAACAATATCAGGGCCAACCATTTAAGGTATCTGGCGTAACGCACGTAAGGCGTAAAGACCTGCAACAGTAAGCTAAAAATAGCAAAGCCAATAACCAGAAAATAAAAATCTAGCCTTGGGTTTAGGAGTTGCACAGCTTTGGCCATTGCCCCCAAGTTTGCGCCAATATTAAAAGTATTGGCCGCGAACAGTAAGAATGTACACACATACAGAACGCGGCGCGAAAAGTAAATACGAATATTGTGCGCCAACCCCCGGCCGGTTACCAGGCCTATACGGGCACACATTTCCTGCACGACCGCCATCAATGGAAATGTCCAAGCCGAGAGCCACAGGAACTGGTAGCCGAACTGGGCACCCGTTTGCGAGTAGGTCGCGATTCCGGATGGGTCATCATCGGATGCACCGGTTGTGAGACCGGGGCCCAGCATATGCCAGTAGCCTTTGGTTCTTTTCACCATAGCCGAGTTTGCACTGGTGTTAATAACTGCATCACGGGCAACTTGCGTGGCTAGTACAGTCCGCGCTAATGCTTGCGCTGGTGCTTCGGCAGTTTTTGTTAATATATCTTTTGGTTTACCCTGTGACATGATTTGCCGCTTCTAAGGCTTAACTGGTACTTATTGTAACAGAAGTGCTTGTGTTTCCTTGGTACGTCCGAATCTATTGGGTACAGCTACCGGTATCGACTGCTTGGGTGCGGCCTTTAGCTTGGCCTATGTCCTCAGCAACACCAACAGATGTCAGAGAGTATCCTATATCCTCATAGGTTGTTGACTCTGCAAAAATAACACCAACCACATGCCCATCTTTATTGACAAGCGGGCCGCCTGAATTACCTGGTTCGATAGCTGCTTTCACTGAATACACTTCCCGCTCACTCCTGCCCTGGTTGTATATGTCGTGGCCTATTGCCTTGAATGACTCTAGAATAGTTGCTGGCCGGACCGTAAAATCATTACCTCCCGGATACCCTAAAACTGCGCCTGGCGTATTATCTGGGGTCACGCTTGTAGTCATGGCAAGCGGCTGTCCAGCCAGGTTGTCTGCCCGGAGTACTGCTATGTCAAGGCTTGGGTTGAACCATATAACTGTGGCTGTGTGCCTGCCATTTCCATCCACGACATAGACCTGTTTAACTCCAGCCACCACATGAGCATTGGTAACGACCATGTTACTGTCTGCCACAAAACCTGAGCCCTGGCTCACACCACCGCAACCAAGCCCTTCGATTTTTGTGACTGACAATCGGGCATGCTGAACTGCGTTGTCGAGTTCGCCAATGGATGGCAGTGGTACTTGTGTATTAATACGGGGTTCTAAGCCCATAAAGACATCAGGGAAACTGTTGGGGTCAATAAGATGTCCTAGGCTTGTGACAATACTCGGTGCTTGAGGTAACGACTTATTAAGCTGTGCTATCACTACTGAACTCTGTAACTGACGCTGCAAGTCCTGCAACGGTACGTTTTTAAACACGGAAGCACCCAACCAGACTGCTGCAAGGATAGTTGCACCTGCAACCGAGGCCCCGAGTATCCGGTCGAAGACATCGATAATTTTGACTTTTTTGGCACGTTCTATGCGTCCTCGGATAAAGTCACCTATACGTCCGCCGGTCATCAAAAAGATGCTGGTAATGATTGATACGACCGTTATGGTGAGTAAGGCTTTGGACGTTGGACTTTGTGCCAGATGTATGATCTTACCTTGCGCAAAAATTCCCAGGAACAAACCTGCCAGCAAACCAGCTGTACTACATATCTGGCGTACGACTCCAATTTCCGTGCCCCTCATGAGGGCGGTAATAAGAATAAAAATGATAACGATGTCTACAATATTCATATTCTCAAACTACTATACCGTATTTGTATGGCGTTGTATCTGACGCCTGTGATTGTTTGAGTTAGCTTTTATGACATTTTCTCTGAGGTTGTAAGATGTAGTTTGTCTTTGGCGTGGGATACAAGCACGAGAATGAACAGTAATCCCAGGAATAGCAGGTAAACGGCCCGGTCAATGAGGTTGGCAGCAACGATTATAGTATTACTGATGTGGTGCAGATTTTGGCTGAAGACTAGGAACGCTTCACGTATGCCTATAGCGCCGGGTGTCAGCGAAACAAAGAGAGCGAAGTTCGCCGCACCGGTATAGGTAAGAGCCTGGGCGATTGAGACAGTCGGGTCAATACTGGCCAGCTCAAGGTAATATATGATGCAATATGAAAATATTTGCAGCGCTGTAGCTGCAAAAAGCAGAGCTAAATTTTTAGGGTTTATGCCAGACTCGCCAGCCAGACTCGATTTCTTTGCATACCACTTAATAACAACGATGCTGCATACAGCGACACTTACCATCAGGCCTACAGTTTGCCACCACGGCCGGCTCCCTACAAATAATAAGAAGGCGCTTGTGACTGCATAAAAGCCGTAATACAACAGAGTGGTCAACGCATAGCTTTTTAGTTTGAAACCATGGCGTTTTTTTAGGTATATACCCCTGACGGCAGCGCCACTCTGCCCTGGCCCGAAGAAGTTGATCAGTGACGAGTAGGCGTTGAGCAGCGAACTTTCTTTGAAGGCAATAGTCTTGCCATACATCTGCAAGCTGACACGCAGCACTAGTATAAGGGATATAAATGCTAATACGTACGCTGCTAATAGCAACAACAAGGTTGCCGGGCTAATTGAGCGAACTTTAGTAATAACCTCCGGATGTGTAGTTACATAACCTACAAAGGCGGCAAGCGTACCAACCAATATCAGAACAATCAACACTACCTTGAGATTCTTGTTCAGCTTCATTTACTTCCAATACTAGCATATCGGTGTACTCGCTATCGTGTAGGGGTCCTGTCAGGCCATACATCCCTAATGCCTCTACGGGCTTCCGCTCCATTGCCTGCAAGAGACCGTTCACGCGCAGTAAAATAATGTTTGAGCCTCAGGTCTCAAACATTATTTTCTGGCTCCACTTCGGTTGAGTCTCTTGCCACCAAAGGAGCTCGCGCCGGCCGGTGTATACCCGCAGATTTGCCGGGCAGTCTTTCACAAGTTAAGCGTAGTGCCAATCACTTATGTATAGGGGTGGCAGGCCTTGGGGGACCCCCGACGCACGGATCCGCCATTCGGCGGAGAGTACGATGGGGGAATTATGGCCTGACAGGACCCCTACACGGTAGCGAGGGGTAGAATGTGTATAATAGAGGTAACGCTACGTATGAATAAGCTTACCCAAAGACTCAGTGCCCTGCTTGGCTCTCGCACGTTTTTCTATGTCGTTATTGGTTTTCTGGTGTTTGAAACGTTGTGGTTTGTATTTTCTGCGGTCTATCCCATGGCGTTTGATGAAGATTTCCACTTTGGCATCATTAAGATATACGCAGAACATTGGTCGCCCTTTTTGAGTGGCCAACCTGATGATGCTGACAAGTTTGGCGCGGTTGCCCGTGATCCCTCGTACTTGTACCACTATCTGATGAGTTTTCCCTACCGTGCCATAGCTTTGTTTACTCATAGCGAAGTAATCCAGGTTATTATATTACGTCTTATCAATGTTGCCATGTTTACTATTGGCTTATTGCTGTTTGCCAAGGTAATGCTCCGAGCCAGGGTTTCGCAAGCACTTACCAATGTTTCGCTGGCTGTTTTTGTGCTCATACCCATAGTGCCACAACTGGCTGCACACATTAATTATGACAATATGCTTATGCTGCTCTTACCCATGCTTTGTCTGGTATCCTTTACGCTTATCGAGGGGTTTGAAAAGCGGAAAGTGAATGCTCAAGCACTCCTGGCATTTATAGCAGTAAGCTTAGGTATCAGTGTGGTTAAATATGCTGCCTTGCCTTTCGTGTTGGCAGCAACAGCCTTCTTACTTGCTACACTGTGGCTGCGCTTTCGTGGGCATTACAAAGAACTTTTGCCCGCTGCACGCACAAGCTTTAGGCAGATTACCCTGCCAACCCTGCTTGCGTTCATAGGGCTTACAACCATAGGGCTAACCCTGTTTATACAGCGTTATGGCGTCAACGTTGTATCTCACCAGGCTCTCGTACCCTCTTGCAGCCAGGTGTTAAGCGTGCAGCAGTGCAGTCAATACGGCCCATGGAACAGAGATAATATGTATGAACAACAACGCGACCCGGCATTCGAACCAAAAAGATTGACTTATATGCGGGCCTGGTTGGAAGGCATGCGTTTCCGTCTGTTCTTTGCCATTAATGGGGTAAAAAGTGATTACACTAATTACCGGGGCCTGCCGGTGCCGGTGCAGACTGCTACGATCCTGTTTGTTGTCGGTTTAATAGTCACCGTGTTCTGGTGGCGTCATATTTTCCGCGACAATACGCCTCTGGCGTTTTTGGCCGCACTTTCCGGATTCTATATCGTCATCTTGTGGTTCGAAGGATTTGAAGCTTACGTGCGCACGGCAGAGCCAGTGGCTATAAACGGGCGTTATCTGCTGCCCGTATTGTTGTTTATTGCAGCTGTCATTGGCCGCGCCTTAAGCTTGACTTTACGCGAGACGCCTCGAGTAAAGGCCATGCTTGCAACGCTGGTTATAGTGCTTTTTCTACACGGAGGTGGGGTATTTACTTTTATATTGCGAAGTGACGAATCGTGGTATTGGTCAAACAGAGTCGTTATAGGAGTTAATAATGCAGCCCGTAAAACACTCGCGCCTTTTATAGTTGAAGGCTCCAAGCGGGAAAGCCCTTTCAACCATTACTGATCGAAGCGATTCCGGCGGATTTGCTCAAGAGAATCCTCTATCAGGATACGATTTATACGTATGAGGTCGGCTATAATGCCCATGGCGAACGAGACGAAGGCACCTACTATCAATACTGCACCGAGTATTAATGACTGCACATGACCGCTGCTCTGAGCATGTTGGAAGATATAGAAGTAGACGAAGCGTCCAAATGGGATCAAACCCAGTACCAATAGAAATATACCGAGTGTTATGAAAATAACATATGGCCGGTACATGATAAATGCTCTGATGATTGCTATTCCTGACTTACGGATATGTTCCCACGAGGATTTGAACAACCGTGATTCGCGGGTTTTGGGGTTGGTTTGGATGGGCACACTGACAATGCTTAAATTTTTATTGCCCGCCTGGATAATAGTTTCCATCGCATAGCTGAACTTAGTGACGATGTTAAGTCGCATGGCTGCGTCGCGGCTATAGGCTCTGAAGCCACTAGGGGCATCCGGGATCTTCGTGCCTGCTGCCAAATTAAGTACATAGGTGCCAAAGCCCTGCATGAACTTTTTAATAGGGGAAAAATGCTCGATTTGCTTGACCTGCCGGTCGGCGATAACCATGTCAGCTTTTCCGTCGATAATCGGACGCACCAGGTCGGGTATTCGTGCCTGGGGATACTGGTTGTCGCCATCAGTGTTGACAATTATATCGGCCCCCATTGCCAGCGCCTTCATAATACCGTCATGGAACGAGCGGGCTAACCCTTTATTGCCCGGATGGATAACAAAATGTTTGACCCCATACTTTTTGGCTACCTGAATGGTATTATCCGTGGAACCGTCATCAATAATCAGTATTTCGATTACATCAACGCCGTGTATCTTCTTTGGGATACTATTCAGCACCAGAGGCAGCGTCTTCTCTTCATTCAGGCAAGGAATCTGTACAACGACTTTCATGCATGCTCCTATGTAGCTCTGTGGAATTAGTATACCTCATACCAAGAGCATATAAGTACAGTATTCGCTTATTTTAATAAAAAGTTATATACTATATGTAAATAATCCACACCTGAACGGTAACTTTGGTACAAAAAATGCTACATGAAAAGGCTCCAGAGGAGCTGTCTGCCGGAAACGTACCTGCTCTTCCGGAAGAGCCCGGCCTTCCATTTGAAGAACCCGATGCGTTCCTAGTAAATCCGGATCATCTTGCTTCGTTGAGCAATCTTACTGTCAAGCATGAACTCCTGCCACAAGCGGAGACAAGAGAACTAATTAAAAAGGTACAATCGCAAGAAGATAGTCCAGAAGCCCAGGAAGAACGTGAATATGCCTTAGGCAAGTTGATAGTGCACAACCAGGGGCTTATTGGTAAGGTCATAGGAGACAAGATTAAATACACGGGTGATTTGTCAGAAAATGACTTGAAGCAGCTAGGCCGCATAGGCATTATGAAAGCGGCTCAAGAGTTTGACCTTTCAAGGGATAATAAGTTTTCGACCTATGCCTATCAATGGATTCGGCAAGCAATCTCTAAGGCGGTCATGGATACTGGATCGACCATTCGTAGACCAGTGCATATGCATATGCTCTTTACGCGTTATGACCGTATTGTCCGGGAATATGGACAGACGCATAATGGCGACCGGCCCGGCGATGCGTATATTGCAAAAACGTTGGATATACAAATTGAAAAAATAGCCTTACTTGCCAATATGGAACAGAAACATTTGGTTTCACTTGATATGTCATACGACGATAATGATAGAGAGAAGTCTGGTTTAATTAATACTATTACTACCGACGATTCACTGCTTCGAGCAGTCGAGAGGGAGTCAATACGGGACAGTCAGAGTGACTTAATCAAAGACCTCTTGCACTGTCTTTCGCCAAGAGAAAAAGATGTTGTAGTGATGCGAAGCGGTATTTTTGCCGGTAAGCAGTTTACTCTAGAACAGATTGCCAAATACTTTTTCGGTGGTATATCAGGAGAGAGAATCCGGCAAATTGAGGAGAAGGCTAGACAGAAGTTACTCGTTGCCAAAAACGGGGTTAGTGTAGTGAACGGGCTGGATGATGCCTTGGGTCTCGGAATGGCGGTACGTATACGCACGCAGGCTATCGAAGAATCTTTCTCAGATAAAACTCAAAGGCCAGGAGGTGTTCAACCAGTAAAAAATGGACAACGATATAACACAATGTTGCACCGGGATAAAAGACAATGGCTTATATATATGACCAATGACGATACGTATCCGGCAGAGACTATACTGCGTGCCAGGGTGTTGTTGGACGCGGTATCACATCCTGATTCTAGCCTTGACGGTATCGCGAGACGTACGGGTTCTATGGGCATTAGTGGGATCCAAAAATTGCTATTGAGATATAGCGAAGGGGGTATACCAGCAGCATTGCTCGGTTCGAGGGCAAATAAAACAAAAGGTTTGCTTGATAGTATTAACATGCCAAGACACCATATTAGATACCTAAGAAGCTCGTTACATAGAATTATCGGAAAACCACATGTTACGGCAAAGGCTGCTTTTTTGTTAAAGGTTAACGGAAAGTGCCTGCTTCAAGCAATTAATATTGCCCAGAAGGATGGTGTTCTACCTATGCTTGCTTATGGACGGGGTAAGCGCTTTGCAGATACTAAAGGAAATCACTCAATGATTGCCAAGAGATTAATAGATACGTATAAGCATTATGGCCCAGAGGCTGCAATATACGGTCGCAGCACAGCGCGTCTTAAGCATTTTTTGCATAGAGAAGATACTGAAACTCTAGGTGGTATTGTTGTTAGTGGATCTGGATACGCATCAAAAGTAATTAAGCGTGCGTACGCACTTTTACTTTTAGACACTGGTATGTACCTTTATGAAGAGGTGGCCGAACGTACGCAATACAAGGCCAATGACATAGTATGGATTGTTAAGCAATACCGCAATGATGGTCTTAAGGCCGCGCTTGGGAGAAATACAGGGCTTCTTAAAGATAATGAAGATAAACAAGCGCTATGGAATATCATTAAACATGCCAATCTATATGATACGAATACTGTCATGAAACCTGCTCGTGCATTGTTATCTATCAGTAAAGGTATGCCTTACTCAGAGACAGCTAAGACACTAGGAACAAGTATCTCAACGCTTGAGCGTTGGGTTAAGCGCTACCGGGCAGGAGGGCTCAGTGCTCTTGGCCTTGAGTGGAAGTCGGAGGAGGACGTGCCACGCTAGGTGGTAGCTATAATTTGTCGATAGCGAGATCGGCAACGTCAAGAACAACTGTTGTACCTGGCTGCACCTCTTTGCGGAGTATTTTGACAGCGAGCGCATTCTCTACTGTTCTCTGTATCACACGTCGCATCGGGCGGGCACCGAATTCAGGATCATAGCCCGAATGTACGATTTGTTTAAGTGCCTTGGGAGTAAGTGCAACGGTTATTTGTTGTGCTGCGAGCGTCTTGTTAACGTCTTTGAGCATGGTTTCGGCGACAAGGCTTAGTTCTTCCTCATTGAGCGGACGGAACAATACTACCTCGTCAAAGCGGTTGACAAGCTCCGGCTTGAACTGCCCGTTTGCGATAAGTTTATCAATAAGTGGACGCTCAAAATCATCCAGCTTGCCGCCGTCCTTAATGCGGCTGGCTATATCAGCTGCCCCAGCATTAGAGGTGGCTATGATAATGCTACTACGGAAGGATGCTGAACGCCCTTGTGTGTCTGTCAACTGGCCTTCGTCGAACATTTGGAGCAGAAGGTTCAAGATGTTAGGGTGAGCCTTTTCTACTTCATCGAGCAGTATGACTGAAAAAGGTTGTTCCCGTATGGCCAGCAGTAAGCTCTTCTCGTTCTTGCCGCCGGTAGCTAGCAACCGGGCAGTGTCTTCGGCGCGCTGGTATTCGCTCATGTCCAGACGGATCATTTGGCGCTCATCACCAAAGTATACGGCAGCTAATGACTTGGCTAGCTCTGTTTTGCCTACGCCAGTTGGACCTAAGAACAGGAAGCTGCCAATTGGCCGTTTGGGGTTGCCTACCCCTGCCCGGCCTCTTCGTAATGCGGAAGCAATGACGTTGACAGCGCGTTTCTGGTTGATCATGCGTTCATGGATGCGATCTTCGAGATGCAGCAGCATATCAGCTTCCGGGGCTTGGGCAGCGGATACTTTAATACCCTTAGTTTTCTCTATGGCGGTCTGAATGGTTTCGGCACTTAAAGCCTTGAGCGCAGCA
Source organism: Saccharimonadales bacterium (SeqCode) (assembly GCA_041743655.1). Lineage (GTDB taxonomy): Bacteria > Patescibacteriota > Saccharimonadia > Saccharimonadales > UBA4665 > JARIHD01. The sequence goes on from JBGTMJ010000062.1 coordinate 26,042, forward strand.
TATGGCATAGCTTGTTCCAGTAGATTGATAGCTTTCCCTGGGTAGGATTGCTCCTGTATGTACTGTCCACTCAAGCGATAAGCTTCACGCACAGCCTCATAACTTATCAGCACTTTATATTGATGCTCCAGCACCAAGGCAGTATCTTCAACGATTTTATAC
>JBGTMJ010000063.1:0-9252 GCA_041743655.1 Saccharimonadales bacterium (SeqCode)
CGAACAGTATCGCTGAAGGTATTGGCTATATACTATTTGCTGGTACGATATTGTTCCTCGCGCTTCATATCCACGTGATCCTGGCACGACTTTTGTTGTTACGTCCAAGAGTATTTGGTGTTGGAGAAGCCTTATTAAGCGAATAAAACGCAAACAGAGGTCTAAGTAGCTGCTCTGTGCCTGCTTTGCATGCGGCGTTCCTGGTTCATGGCAAAACCGATAAGCGCCAGGATAAACAAGTTAAAGAAGAAGCCCGGCAAGGCTCCAAAGTCAATACGCAAAAACATAAAGAACTGCGTCAGGAATATATTGACTAGTGTTGCCCGCCGAAACTGCTCGTAGGCACCCATACGTGAGTGACGCAGCAAGATAGCGCCATAGATCGCGAAACTTGCAGCTATGACAGAAGAGATAACCTGACCTACCACTAGTTCGGTAGAGAATGGCACAGTACCATTAAACATGGTAAGTGCGCCATCGACGTTGCGGTAGATAACTGTTCCAACACTGCCGACAAATATAAATACCTCTAGTAAAAAGAACGTTTTGACTAGAGTATGAGAAGTGCGACGTTGCCAGAACTTTTCGTACGTCCTATCTGCTTTATCCAAAAACTGTCGTAGCCTGCCGGGTTGATGAGGCTTAATGGTCTGTACATCGTCTAGGAATTTCTGTAAACGACGGGTTACCGGGTCGTTCTGATTGGCATGAGCCAGCAGTTGACCTACACGTACTTTTTCCGCTGGATCCATATTTTGTACAATTGCCTCCTCAAGGTGTGCGAGGGCGTTCAGTTGATATTCACGCGATGTAAGCCGGTGGGAGCGGCTCAAAAAGTTGAAGGTGAGGTACATGATGATAAATATTGCATAAATGATACCAACCGCCGGCCTGTAAAAGTAATCATTGTCACGGGTAATAAACTTACCTATCTCGTCGATAAATATTCCAAAGCCCGTGCCGCCGATAATTGCTGCCACGCGTAGAGCCCGTGCCCCCAAAAAAGAAAGAACTATAGCCAGGGCGACGAGCATTAATGCGCCACCCCAAAGCATGTGTGCTATATGCAACCCGCCACTCCCAATTTGCGGGTAACCAGTGAGGTGCAGATACAGTCGCACAAGCAAAAGACTGGAAACAGCCGCAAGCAGAAAGATCTCTAATTGGTCGCGTGCCCGGACGTTTCGGTAGAATATACCGGAAGACATTGTTCCAGTATAGCTTAAATAGTTGATTACTAGCTTATTAACAGGTAAAATGTGTTACGTTAAGTTATAGCTGCCAGTAAGTTAGCATAAGTAAAAAGTTAAGTATTTCGTTTGAGGAAGCAGCTAACTCGGTTGAGCCTTTGCCCGCCAGTTACCTCTATATACACGAAGGAGGAAAAATGGCAACTAAATTATTCGTCGGAGGCTTGGCTTACGCTATCACCAGCGACCAATTGAACGAGATGTTCAGTGCTATCGGTACTGTACAATCGGCTCAAGTCATCATCGACCGCGACACCAACCGCTCAAAAGGCTTTGGTTTTGTCGAAATGAGCACCGAAGACGAAGCTCAAAAGGCTATTGCCGAACTGAATGGCAAAGACATTGAAGGCCGCAGTATCATCGTCAACGAAGCCCGCCCACAAGAAAAGCGTGAACCACGTTCATTCGGTGGTGGCAGCGGTGGTGCCGGTGGATATCGTGGCAACGACCGCCGTGGCAACGACCGACGCTACTAATAACTGTTAGCTAGTTGCTTTTTAAACACACCGGTGTTGTAGCCGGTGTGTTTTTAAGTTCAAGTTTATAATCAGCTGGGCTAGAGTTTGCTGGCCTGCATCAATATGGTGAATGTGTGCTGCATGTGATCTGCCAGTGTCCGTACTGCCTGAGGCATGGCTCTCCCTTGGCGCATAATAACACTGATCCGTCGCTCTATGGCGTACGATGGTAAGGGGAGTACCAGTTCGCCACGATCTAGCCATTCTCTGACTAATAGATAGGGCAAAACAGCCGAGCCGCCTTGGCTAAGCGCTAATTTAACCATAACGGCCGGGCTTGTCGAATAGAAACTTGGCTGAGGGACAATACCGTTTTGATGCAAGGCTTGGCGTATCAGCTCCTCGGTTGTTGAAGATTGGTTATAGCTTAGGAAGTTGGGCAGTATACCATGCTGCATCGATGCAGCGACATCAAGTTCTTCGTCGGGACGGCAAACTATTACCAATGGCTCACTGCCAACGTGTGTACTGGTCAGGTATTGCGGAACTTGTGGCTGTTCTACAATAAAGGCTACGTCAAGGCTGTCGTGTTCTACAGCTTGCTGTAATTGGCTGGAGCTGTTGATCGACAGCGAAATATTTACAGTCTCGCGTAATTGTTTCAAGCTATCGCCATGAGTAAATAGTACCTCGATAGCACTATCTATCATGCCGATAGCTAGTTGCGGTTTCTGGCCTAGGAGCTCAGTAAGCTGTATCTGCAAGTTGAACAAATTGGTATGCTGAGCTTCAGCAGCTGCCAGTGCTAGGTTGCCGGCTGCAGTTGCCTTTAGTGGATGGCTGCCCCGTATAAGCAACTCGGTTTTGAGCTCACGCTCCAACTTCTGTATCGCTGTCGTGAGAGCGGGCTGTGAAACGCGCAAGTGCTGTGCGGCTTTAGTAAAACTTCCTGTTTCGATAAGTACTGAAAACTTGTGTAAACGTTTTTCCATAACTAATATTTATAGAAACATAATCTAACTATATTTGCTATCAATAAATTTGGCCCGTACCATGGGTATATATCTAATGCTTGGAGGCAGATAATGGCACGTAAGAAGATTCGGATAGCTATAGTTGGTGTGGGTAACTGTGCTTCGTCACTCGTACAGGGTATTCACTATTACCGTAACGCGCGGGATGACGAATTTGTCCCCGGCGTCATGCACGTCAACTTTGGCGGGTATCACATTAGCGATATTGAAGTGGTGGCTGCTTTTGACGTTAACAGCAATAAAGTAGGTAAAGATATCGCCGAGGCTATTTATGCCGAACCAAATAATACAACAGTGTTTGCCCAGGTTCCTGACTTAGGCGTGACAGTATCCCGTGGCCCATTGCTTGACGGCGTTAATAAATATACTGCTACACTTGTGCCGGTCAGCAAAAAAGATATCGCCGTCGATGTCGTACAAGTGCTCAAAGATACCAAAGCTGACGCAGTCATCAATTACCTGCCGGTAGGTTCCGAGCAGGCCACTGAATTCTACGCTCAGGCAGCTATTGACGCGGGCTGCGGTTTTGTAAACTGCATCCCCGTATTCATCGCTTCTAACCCCGTTTGGGCACAGAAGTTCAAAAAAGCAGGTCTGCCAGTTATTGGCGATGACATTAAAGCCCAGGTTGGCGCAACCATAACTCACCGGACCCTGGTGAACCTTTTCCTGGACCGTGGGATGAAAATCGAGCGTACGTATCAGCTTAATACTGGTGGCAATACTGACTTCCTGAACATGCTGGAGCGTGAGCGTCTGGTCAGCAAAAAGATTTCCAAAACCGAAGCGGTCACCTCGCAAATTGAGGCCAGGGGCCAGAGCATCCACACCGACAACATTCATGTCGGCCCATCCGATTACGTGCCATGGCAAAAAGATAACAAAATTTGCTTCCTGCGTATTGAAAGCAAACACTTTGGCGATGTGCCTATGAACCTGGAGCTGCGTTTGTCCGTGGAGGACTCACCCAACTCTGCCGGTGTTGCCATCGATTCGATTCGCTGTATGAAACTTGCGCTTGACAACGGACTTACCGGCGCTATCGTTGAGCCTGCTGCCTACTTCCAGAAACATCCGCCTAAGCAGATCGAAGATCGTACGGCTCGTGAACTTGTTGAGGAATTCATCCGAAAGTATGGTCAGGCTGCAGAGCGGCCTAAACCTGTTAAGCAGCTTAAGAAAGCACGTCCTGAGCGCCAGCCAGTACTGGTTTAACCCCACATTCAAAGAATAACGCTTTACAAGAAGCTGGAAACGAGTAAAACTTATGCTTATAAACGGAGCTTAAGTTTCATGTCCCTTACAAACCTGTACGATGAATCAGTAAAAAACAAACTATCACTTGATCTTAGAGTTGTTACCTTGGTACTCCTGGTTATTATTGTTGGTATGCTCTATGTCTGGAGACCGTGGTCCAGTACCCTATCAGACAGCCAGACAGTCACCGTAACAGGGGAGACGACACTCGCTGACAGACCTGATGAGTTTACTTTCTATCCCACCTATCAGTTCAAGAATGCCGATAAAACGGCTGCGCTTAACGAATTGACTAAAAAAAGCGATGAAGTTGTCAGTAAACTGAAGGCACTTGGTGTCGCAGATAAAGATATAAAGACTAACTCCAGTGGCTATGACTACCAAGTGTATTATGATGCAGATTCCAAAGATACAACCTATACCTTGCAGGTAACGGTAAAGGTTAACAGCAGCAAGTTGGCGCAAGAGGTCCAGGACTATCTTGTTACCACTACGCCTACCGGCACTGTATCACCGCAGGCTGGCTTTAGTGAGGCCAAGCGCAAACAACTGGAGCATAAGGCCCGTGACGGGTCTACAAAGGACGCACGCGAAAAGGCCGACCAAATGGCGAAGAACCTGGGGTTCAAGATCGGTAAAGTTAAATCAGTGTCCGATGCGGCTGGGTTTGGGGCTATACCCATACTATCAGATAGTAGTGCGGCCACGGCTGCTGACCGGAATGAGGCGCTCACTGTCCAACCTGGCGAAAACGATCTGAGCTATTCAGTGACTGTGATCTACTATGTGCGCTAGTAAGCAGCCAGCCCTTTTACTGTTCTTTGAGAGGCCCTGCCATACGGCTTGCAGCCAAAGGTTGCGGTTATAGGGCAGCTTTGATTTCAGCCGCCAGGTCAGGATTCCACATAGCCCCTGTTACTGACATTACAATATCTGCGCCACGGTTACGGTAATCCTTAAAATCGTTTGCATCCAAAACACCGCCTACGCCTACTATCTTGTAACGTAACCCCAGGTCACCGCGCAATTGTGCCAGCCTTGTTACCATATCAATGCCAGCTTGTTTAATCGCATGCCCGCTTATGCCAGGTTTGGAACGATCTGCACCGCCTGGAAACGCCTGTTTACCAGCAGCATCGACTACTCGGCAACCAATAGTATTGATGGCCGTAATGCCATCGACCAGCGGTCCGACCCTGATTACAAATTCCTTAAGCTGCGCCTGGTCGGGGAAGTACGTGATCTTTACCAGAAGTCGGATATCACTGCTATACTGCCGAATGGCTGTCATAATTGCCTGCGTGGTTATAGCATCAAAACACAACAGCGCAGCATTTCCTTGATTAGGGCAGCTAAGATTAATCTCAATAATACGTGCCCCAGCTTCTTTCAAGAGGCGAACGCCCAGTGCGTGGTCGTCTATAAATGCTTGCTGACCCTTACCGCGATCCGTCCCCTGGAAAGCAGTCAGCATAGCCTGGCCTTTCTGTAAGACAGAGAACGCTTGCTTAATCTCTGGCTGCCATACCTGTGGCTCGGATGAGGGGATACCGAAAGAGTTAGCCAGGGATAAGGGTTTGGCAAAACTATTTTTAGGATGAATGGGTTCATCGGTTCTTATTGGATCTAAATGCCTAATGTTGAGAGGTAGAATGTTGGGAACGGAGTGGCAGGGGTATTCGTGCGTACGAACGGACTTAAAGGTGACAATATCAAACCCTTTGTCAAACGCTGCCTTAACAAAACGTGCTCCTGGTAAAGGACCTGCTGCGATGCCAAACGGCGCGTATACCTTTACACCAAAGAAATCATACCGGGGTTCACCACTATTATGGTATATTTTGCCACTGCCGAAACTTCCAAATGGTCCTTCTTGCAGGTTTTGGTAATATGTTTTAGATGTGTCATATAAGGATTCTGACGGCATGTGGACCCCTTTGAAAAAAGTTCCTAGAGTAAGCTTACCATGATACCTGCTTATGTTACGCGCGGGTACTCGTGTCAGGCCCGGAGGCCATTTAGACAGCTATCCTTGGCTACCATTTTGACGTAGGGAACAATTTGTGAATACCCACTACTGTACGAAACTTTACTGCGGCTTATTGCAGGAGGAGTCAAGATAATAAAGTCTAAGTTTAAATTAAAGGGGGGTATTATGAAAAAATTATTAGTTGCTGTTGCAGTAGCGACATTAAGTGTTCTTCCTGCAGCCAGTGCGTCTGCAGCCAGTGTAGACATCTCAAATTCAGACCAGCAAAGTTATAATGCTGAGCGTAACGAGGAAAATAATGACGATTATTCACTTGAGGCATACTCAAATAAAACAGTCAGCTATCAAGCATTTTATTATGTAAACTACGAAGCAAGTATGACTGACTGGATCAAACAAATGCGTAACACCAACAACAGTGACTATGCACAAGTAGAGGCTAACAGTGATACGGAGAACTACTTCCGTAATGGAGATTACGGCTACTAGGAGTTAACAGCTAAAAAACAAAAGGACATCGATACGTCGATGTCCTTTTGTTCTAATTTAGTCTAAACGAACTTTTACCCTCGTGCTGATTTGAGAGCGCTTACCCACCAGTCCAGTTCTTTTAGCTGTGCGGCAATATTGCCTTGTACAAAGCCAGGTTTAGGGGTGCCGCTTTCATCCAGCGCCATCCAGATGGAACTAATTAAAATATGGTCCCTGACGCTAGCTGCACGCAGCTCAGACATAACTTGGATAAGATGCTCAATTGCACGTATGCCACCACTCACTCCATAACCAACGTACGCGGCAGCTTTATGGTTCCATTCGGCATTAAGGTAGTCCAGAAAGTTTTTGAGGCTGCCTGGGATAGAGTGGTTGTATTCACCGGTGACAAATACAAACCCATCCTTACTCCCGACTTTTTCAGCAAGCGCTTTCTGAGTATCACTGTATTGATGTGTCATTGGCGGCATCGGTTCGTCAAATAACCCAAGGTTCTGCTCGGCCAGGTCAAACAACTCAAAGTCTAACTTGGGCGAGGCTTCTCTTGCTTCCTTTATATACCAGTCGGCGACTTTGCGACCCATACGATCCTGGCGGGTTGTACCAACAATCACAAGTATTTTTTGCTCCATGTCATCTCCTTTTACAAGGTAATCGTATACCATACATTCTTCAAATGTAAGTACGTACTTTTATGTGCTATACTTACTCTATGGTTCACAAACTCACCTATAAGAAAGAAGCTTGTCCCCCGGACTTACAGGTTATTGACGCAATCTCTGGGAAGTGGACGGTTCTTATCATCTATATACTCTCTGAACAAACAAGACGTCATAGTGAACTACACCGGATGATCCCCGGAATCTCGCAAAAAATGCTAACACACACGCTCCGCCGTCTTGAGCGTGACGGAATTGTTGCGCGAAAAATCTATCCTGTTGTACCACCCCAGGTTGAGTATTCCTTAACTGCGCTTGGGGAATCGTTAGTTAGTTTGTTATCCAGTCTCTGCTCTTGGGCAAAAGAGCATTACGGGGAAGTGCAACAAGCACGTACAGATTACGACGCTCAACAAAGCATTGTACAAGCGGCCGCTTAATTGCACCGAAAACAATTGATTACCAAAGTACTTAAAGATTGATGCCATGTCTGATAACTCCCGGTAAGTGGCTATGCATGTCAGGGTTTTACAAAGGATTGGCAGGAAACAGTAGCTTTAAGCCATAAGGGTCTAGGAATTATGGCAACCTTTTATATATAATGAATCGTAAGCATGTTGCATAAAGAAGCTGGCTTCTCTCTGACTGAACTCCTGGTCGCCATAGTTGTGATCGGTGTTGTGTTTACTAGCATCAGTATTATGTTTATTGATATTCAGCGCACGCAGCGGCAAACGGGTTATCTGGAAAGTGCTACGCGGGCAGCCCAACGGGAAGTAGAAGTATTAAGAAACGACAATTACAACCAGCTTACTCCTGGAGTAGATATTAACTTTACTAGTGACCTCCCTGATAACCTTGTCGCTCCACGGAGCGGCATTGTGGTAGTATCCGAGCCAACCTCAGGCTTGCGTCGGGTGGATGTTACGGTTAGCTACTACGACGATAGCAAGCAACGTACAGTTAAGCTTAGTTCGCTCATCGGGGTGCTGGGTATTACGCAATGAAGTTACGGTCACAACACGGATTTACGTTAGTAGAGCTTACTATAGCACTCAGCGTGGTAGGTATCCTGAGCTTAATCGTCATGAACTTTTTCACTAATGCCTTGCTACAGAATGCTGATGGGAACGCCCGGGCCAATTTGCTCAGTGAGGCACACCAAGCCCTCGATCTGGCTAATAGTGATATCCGTTTATCCGCTACTGCCGACCAGAATAATCGCTGGCAGGACAATTATGCCCCGGGCGCTCCTGGCGATCTATTGAGTTGGGCGTCAGATGGTGATACGTTAGTACTGGCTACAGCCGCCGAGAATCAAGCCGGCACTATTCTATTTGAAGATGCGGGACAGTACATTAGTTGGAAGAATAATAATATCTACTTCGTCAACAATCGTACCTTGTATAAGCGTATCTTGGCGGCGTCAGTGAGCGGCAATAAAGCAGTTACAAGCTGCCCCGCGGCATCTGCAAGTCCAGCGTGTCCTGCTGACCGAGAGTTGCTCCATGATGTAGAGAGCTTCACTGTTCGCTATCTGGACGGAGAGAACCAGGAAGTAATACCGACTGATGCACGGTCAGTGGAATTGGAAGTTGAGCTTAAAGCAAAGGTGTATGGTAATGACGTATTGGCTGCTTATACGACAAGGACGGTATTCCGCAATGATTAAGCAATTCTTTCGTAACAGATTAAAGAGTACTGAAAGAGGCTCAATAATAGTGCTTGTGTTGCTTTTGTCCATTGTTTTTACGGTTACGGGCTTTTCTCTGGCACGCTTTGCCGTAAGCCAGTATTCACTCACCACTAAGAATGTATCCGCGGCCAATGCCACGCTGGTAGCTGAGGCTGGTATCGAGCAAGCACTCCACGAGCTGAACCTGGATGATAGTTTTGCAGGCCATACCAGCGAACAAGTATTCTTTAACAGTGCTACCCAGGGGCGTGCTGTGTATACGACTACTGTTGTGAATTCTGGCAATACCAGGGTTATTACTGCAACAGGGAAGGCATTCCGCTACAATAACACCACAAATCCCATAAGCACACGTTTGGTTAAGGTGACTGCGGTAGGTACTGCTTCGGAAGGGTACTCAGTACATAGCGGTCCGG